>JANXAF010000007.1 GCA_025062045.1 Thermodesulfobacteriota bacterium | reverse complement strand
TATCATGAGTATGAGCTTTATCTTCAGGTGGAGGGGATAGAGCATACGAAGACCAAAACGAAGTCTCCTCAGACCAATGGGGTGTGTGAGCGGTTTCAGAGGACGGTTTTGGATGAGTTTTATCGGGTGGCCTTCAGGACCAAGGTTTACCGATCGATTGAGGAGCTTCAGGTGGATCTGGATGGGTAGCTTAAGCAATATAATGAGGAGCGACCTCATTCAGGGAGATACTGTTATGGGAAGACGCCGATGCAGACCTTTCTTGATGCTATTCCTATGACCAGAGAGAAAATGATTGGGTACGAGGTGATGGCATGATACACCAACGGAGGATGTCAGATCGAGTCTTGACTTTTACATTTAAAGTCAGAAGATAGCAAAGATTAGGGCAATTCTTCCAACTCCCAGATACCACACGGACATACGTAACTACATATCCCACAGCCAATACAACTCTCGTCTTCAGAAATATACTCAAATCCTTGATACTTCTCTATCCGTTTTATAGCATTTGAAAAACAAGCTGCCTCACATATGCGGCAGTCTCTACAGATTGCACATGAGAGGCACCTCTGTGCTTCTCCGACTATGCCCTCTTTCTTTTCATATGTGGTTCCGTAGTAATACTCTTTTTTTATCCTATCATAGGGGATTACGCCCTTTAGAGCCGGTTTTGAAGTCACTCCAGAAAGATAAAAATCGATGTATTCCGCAACCCTTTTTCCATGGCTTATTGCGTGTGTTATAAGGCCAAGACCCGTTATGTCTCCTATCGCGTAAATCTTTGGGTCCCTGGTCTTAAAGTTTTCGTCTATTTGTATCCAACCGTCCGAAGAAACGATCTCGGAAGGCGCAAAATCTAAATCCGGTATATCTCCTATTGCAAAGAAAACAGAGTCCGCTTCAAGGAAACTCCCATCATGGAAGATCAGCCTTTTTCTCTTTTTGTCATACTCTTTTACATTTTTCGGCCATACAATTTTGACCCCTCTTTTTTTTGCTATCTCTAGTTCCTTTCCAGAGGCTTTTGGTTTCTGGATATCTATTGCGTAGACACTACTAGCTCCGAATACGTAAGCTAAGGATGCAACATCCATTCCCACATTACCCGCGCCGATGACGACTACACTCTTTCCTTTAAGATCCGGCTTTTTCCCTTCGTTTATCTCTTTTAGAAATTCATAGCCCGAAATTACTTGTTCTGAACCCGGAAACTGAAGTCTCCTTGGCCTGTGAGCTCCAATTGCGATGATGATGAGATCGTAGCCCTCATATATGTTGCGGAACTTGTCCTTAGTTACCCTTTCGCCTAGATGCACCTTATTTACAACCGAAATGAACCTTTCTATCTCCTTTCTGAAGATCTCATAGTTAAATCTTTCCCTCGGTATCAAAAACTCTATCTTCCCTCCTAATGTTTTTTCTGCCTCAAAAATTTCAACCAAGTATCCCCTCAATGTGAGATGCCACGCTGCACTCATTCCGGCCGGTCCTCCCCCGATAATTGCGATTTTTCTTTCGGATTTGATCTTGAATTCCGGAGGCTCCACATCGGAAATAAGCTCTCCCATCCTATTTATACCTACGGGAGAATCGACCAGGCATCTCGTGCAGGCCTCCATGCAAAGATTTGGACAGAGTTCGCCACAGACAGTATAGGGCAGGGGAGAGTGTGAAATGAGTTGCTTCTTTGCCTTATCCAAATTTCCACTTCTTAGGATGGAAAGTATCTTTCCTACGGGTATATTAGTTGGACAGGCAAAACTGCAAGGGGAAAGGTAACTCTCATTTTTCCAGTTAGGTTTTGCTTTTCTTAGCTCGCCTGTTACAACGTAAGGTATTACTGTCCATCTTTCGTGGTCTATGTATTCAGCGAAGATACCGTCTTTTCCAACTTCCTTTTCCCAATGTTTTATCCTGAATTCAGTCATGGAGATTGAAAATGACTTTTTCTTTTTCCTCTCTAAGGGTGTGAGGGCCACAAGTTTCATCCACTCGGACGGATTTCGCGTAAGCTCGTCAAATAACCCTTCTTCCCCTATAGCCTCGAGAAATCTTTTCATGTTATGGGTAAGCCAAAGCCAGTCCGATTCCTCGAGAGAGAGAAGCTTTACGTCCTCTTCGCTGAAGCCTTTTATATTTCCCCTGAAATATATGACACCTCCTACCATTCCTACACAGGGTCTATAACCTAAAACATTTTCAGGATTTCTCGGATTGTATCCACAGACAACAGATATTCCACCGGCCTTAAACTCGGCAAAACTATCCCCCACATCCCTCAAGTACCAAGACTGTGGAGGATCAAATCTAGGATTATGTTTCGTTAGCGTATCACATCTAGCACCACCACTTCCCTTAACGTAAAGGACTCCTTGAGCCGCAGCATTGAAGGCACCATCGCCAACGTCTCCTAAAACAGTTATTTTCGCCCCACAGTTTAACCATCCCACATCGTTGGAGGCTGACCCCTTAACAACTATCTCTGTCCCGAACATGCCCATTGATCCTAGCCTCTGTCCACATGGTCCTTCAACTATAACTACGATCTTTTCCTCCCTCGGCCATATTCTTCCACCGATTCCATGTTGACCGTCAGCGACCAGAAAGATTTTTCTTGCTCCTTTTTTTATTGAATCTTGGACAAGTTCTTCCAAAATTCTAGAAGGCACACGGAAACCGTTCACGTTCCCATAAATTCTTACAGTTTTCGAATCAATCCACTCCATTCCTTCTGCTATTTTTGGTTCCAGGATAGATCTCTCAGCATACATAGCTTATTTTCAGTCTCTCCGCCATATCTTTGTCATCGATTCCTATCCCGTCAGACATCCCTATCGGCAGTTCCGTACTCCTCCCCATTGGCGCAAATATCTTTTTCAGTTCCTTTTCGCAAACCCGAATCACATCTACTAGCCTTTCAGCGACTTTTTCAGAATCGAGCCTTCGATACAACTTGGGATCTTGGGTTGCTATCCCTTTTGGACACTTTCCGGTGTTACAGATATTGCACCTTCCATATTCATCACCGAGACAGCCTGCGGTTGCCTGCATTATGTACTTCGATACTTGAACGCAGGAGGCGCCAAGCATGATGAGGGCAGCAACATTTGCGGCAAGGTGGCCTTTCTTTCCGATCCCTCCTCCCGCTATGATCGGCAGTTCATTTTGCTTTCCCTGCTTTACGAGTTCTAAGTAGCAATCCCTAACATTCGATGCTATCGGATGGCCCATTTTGTCGAGTGATACATTGTACGCGGCACCTGTTGCCCCATCTTCGCCATCTATTGCAATGGCTGAGGCGTAAGGGTTTCTCACAAGGTTATTCAAAACAGCGGTTGCTGTCTTAGTTCCTGATATCTTTGGATAGACTGGAACCCGAAATCCGAAAGCCATAGACATGGACTGAATCATTTTTGCAACCGCTTCCTCGATTGAGTACTTTGTCTGGTGCGTAGGAGGTGATGCTAAATCGACACCTTCCGGAACCCCTCTTATTCTTGCTATGAGCTTTATCACCTTTTGGGCCATAAGCAATCCACCGTCTCCTGGTTTTGCACCCTGGCCATACTTAATCTCTATTGCCGCTGGGTCATCAACCATGTGTGGAATACTGTGGATAATCTCATCCCATCCGAAGTATCCTGATGCGATCTGGATGACGAAGTATTTAATATATCTTGACCTTAAAAGCCTCGGAGGTACCCCGCCCTCTCCTGTGCACATAACTATCGGAATCCTCTCCACTTCGTTTAAATACGCAACACCCATGGCAAGGCCTTCCCACATAGGCGGAGATAACGCTCCAACCGACATGGAACCGATCATAACGGGAAATATTTCCCTCACAGGAGGGACAAATGCCTCTTTATCCGTAACGATTAGACCGTTTTTAACTGTAAAAGGGAGATTCTCAGGCTGAAGCAACCTCCCGATAAAAGTTCTTACCCTGAATTCGTGCCTTAGAGCATCGAGGGCAGGGTCTGTGAGCATCGATATACGGATGAATTTTATCCTGTCAAGGGTGGATGGGGATGGATCGTTTCTCCTTCCTCCTCTTTTTAGTGGTTCTCCGCCTTTGTTGGCGAAATGGTAGAATCTATTTTGAGGATTGTATGTAGGTTCTATTGCTCCGTTAGGACAAACTATCTCGCACATCGCACATCCCGTGCAATACCTTTCGATGTCCCTTGACTGTTCAATGACATGGATTACTTTTATCTTCAACTGGGGATTAGGTGTAGGTCCGTAGGATTCAACAGTCCTTACGAGTTTTGGACTTAAGATTATAGCTTTATTAGGGCATACAGCTAAACATCTTCCGCACCTTTTACACCTTTCATCTTTCCAGTTTACGATAAAGGGGAACTCCTTTATGGAAAGGGACCCGTCTCCTTTAATTTCCACGCACAAACTCTCCTTTTAGCTGATTCCAAACGAGCACCTTTTCTGCTCCGTAAGGTACAATTACCATCTCGTATTTCATCGGATAAACGTCTTTTGAAGTGTCCCTTTCAGGAACCACTCTGTCTAAGCCGCAGACCTCGGATGATAGACAGTATTTACCAGGTACACCCCCAACAACCCCCGGCCTTAACTTTTTAGAATCCTGGACCATAAAGCACGTCCCTGAAGGGGTAAGACCTATCACACAATTAGGGCCGTCAATGGTCAGAAATCTAAGAGATCTCTTTATGAGCCTTAAAGCCTCTTTGTCCTTCCTTTCTTCCATTTCAGAATCTTTAAGGGGGGTAATGACGTCCTTGTAATAGTAAAGCGGAAATTTGAGTTTCCTTACAGTGTAATGGAGTATATGGGTGAATACCTCACTGTCACTCTCGTATCCTACGTAGCCCATAAAACCTCTCGACATTAAGAACTCCTTTATAGGGACAAAGGCAGTATTTTCTCCATTCGTCATCGTAGAATAACCCTGGATGAAGAATGGGTGACACGCATAAAGGTTTATTGAGTAATTTGTGTTCTGTCTTCCTTGGGCGAAGATAATCCTGGCTTTCAAATCTTCGTTGTCGAGGTTGAAGAATTCACAAAGCTCTATGGGATCTCCAACTTCCTTAAGCATTATCACATCGGGATAGAAACTGAATACAAAAAGATTCTCATTCTTTTCACCAAGCTTCCTTAGGGAGATCCTAGTTTTTAGGAGAAGATCTTCCTTTTCTTCGTCGGATTTTTCAAGAAAACTACTGGGGTAGTCGTATATCCTTGCGAAGTAGTGATCCATCCTTTTTTTTCCATTATTCCCTTTTACTTTCGGTGACCATTCATGTATAAGTCTAAACCCTAAAGTCTCCATGAACTCGTCGAGAACCTTAATACCTTCTTTGCTTGCAGTGCCTGAAAGGATAGGATACTCCTTGAGTTCCCGGAAGGTCCCTCCCAAGTCTTTCAAAAGCAAGCCCATTCCTGATCCGTCATGTCCTTCCTTCATAGTTTCCAACGCCAAGATATTCTCAAGCGGCGATAGATAATCTTTGGAGGTGATTGCCACAAGCCTGCACATGTCTATATGGCTTCATCCCCCCTCTGGCCAGTGCTTATTCTTAGAACTTCCTCTAAAGGATAGACGAAGATCTTTCCGTCTCCGATTTCTCCGGTGCGGGCCTTTTCGATGATTATCGCTAAAGCTTTCTCCAAATCCTCGTCCTTTACGACTATCTCCACTTTTAACTTCGGTAAAAGTCTTATTTCGTATGCCCTTCCCCGATAAATTTCCACGTATCCTTTTTGTCTTCCGAATCCTCTGACCTCTGTTACTGTCATGCCAGTAAGTATCCCGGCATCAGAAAGACCCGCTTTGATTTCGTCGAGTCTGTGCGGTTTCACTATTGCCTCGATTTTTTTCATACTACCTCCTATGTATGCAAGTTATATGCCCTTTCTCCATGAATACTTTCATCAAGACCGATAATTTCATCATCGAGACTGGATCTGAGTCCAACCGAGACCCGCAGAGCAAAAAATATGAAAGCTGTAACGAGGCCCGAATATACGATCGTCACCAAAGTTGCGATGAATTGAATGTAAAGCTGATTTGGATTCCCATAAATGAGTCCCCTTCCCATCTCATTCACAGAAGGATCCGCAAAAATCCCACAAAGTAGGGAACCTAAGATTCCGGCAACTCCATGAATTCCAAAGACATCGAGTGCATCGTCGTATCGGAAGAAGGCCTTAATCTTTGTGACCGCAAAATAAGGAACTGCACCTGCAAAGATGCCCATAATGGTAGCTCCAAAGACGTTTACGAATCCGGCGGCAGGTGTTATCGTTACAAGTCCTGCGACTGCACCGGAGCAAAACCCAAGGAGAGTCGGCCTTTTTGAGACAATCCACTCAGCCACCATCCAGGAGATAGCACCCATGGCAGAGGCGGTATTCGTGTTGACAAAAGCTATTCCGGCTAGTCCATTTGCCGATAAGGCTGAACCAGCGTTGAACCCAAACCATCCAAACCAGAGAAGGCCTGTGCCCATGGCAACAACAGTGAGATTGTGCGGGATGAGGGATAATTCCTTCCTTCTCCCTAGAAATATTGTGCCAATCAATGCAGCAACACCCGCATTTATGTGTACCACTGTTCCTCCTGCAAAATCTAAAGCACCCAACTTTGCTAAAAATCCTCCTCCCCAAACCCAATGGGCGATTGGAATGTAGACTAAAGTCGTCCATAGAATAGTAAAGAGGATCCACGCACCAAATTTAATTCTCTCTATGAACGCGCCACTCACAAGGGCAACCGTTATTGCCGCGAATGAGAGCTGATAAACGACGAATACGTATTCAGGGATAGTCTTTGCTACGTCGGATACGCTTTCCACTCTAATCCCAGAAAGAAAGAGTTTTACCGGCCTTCCAATCAAACCTGATATATCCTCGCCGAAAGTAAACGCGTATCCGTAAAGGATCCAAAGGATACTAACCAACGCAAAAGATGCAAAAGACATGGCTATGGTGTTGAGAGCATCCTTCCTCTTGGCCAGACCGCCGTAAAAAAGGGCAAGTCCAGGAACTGTCATAAGCATAACCAAAGCCGTAGCCATTATCATCCAGGCCGTGTCCCCGCTATTTACGAGGTCCTGGGCAAGGGTATTCCCCCCAAAAAGGAGGATAAACGGAATTGCCGCTAGAGATTTTTTCATCATTTCCTCCTTTCCTTAGCTTTTGCTCTTATGACAAGCAAAATCGATACCAGCCCTAAAAGCGAAAAGAGCCAGGCGTTACGTAACAAAATTGTAACTTTCTTACAAATATGTTAAGCTTTAAACCATGGAAGACCTAAAAAGAAAAAATGCCGAGCTTAGTGCTCTTTTGGAAGTTAGCATGATACTCAATTCCTCATTTAATCTGGAGGATAATATTCTTAATGCTTTGAAAACCCTCTCCGAACATCTCGATATGGAGCGGGGCACAGTTACTCTCCTTGATAAAAAGACAGGAGAGCTAAGAATCGCTGTGGCTTACGGACTCACAAAAGAACAGATAGCAAGGGGGAAGTACAAAATCGGTGAGGGTATAGTTGGACGGGTCGTTGAAAGCGGTTCCCCGATCATTGTTCCAGATATCGGAAAAGAGCCGCTCTTCCTTAATAGAACGGGGGCCAGGATCCAAAAGGACAACATATCTTTCCTCTGCGTACCCATAAAAATAAAGAACGAGATTCTGGGCGTACTGTCAGTTGACAGAATATTCCAAGACACGGTTGCCCTTGAGGAGGACTTGAGGGTTTTAGAGATCGTGGCCACTTTGATAGGCCAGGCAATAAAGATCTATAACGCCTACGAGGAGGAGAGGACAGAAAGAGAACACCTGTTTTTGGAGCTAAAGGCAAAGCACAGCATCCCAAACATAATTTCAGTTTCCGAGAAGATGGAACAGGTAATAAGGATAGCACTTAAAGTAGCCAATACTAAAACGACTGTGCTTGTAAGAGGAGAAAGCGGAACCGGAAAAGAACTCATTGCCCGGGCGATCCACTACGAGGGCAACAGATCGAAAGGCCCTTTCGTTGCGCTGAACTGTGCCGCCCTTCCGGAAACACTTCTTGAAGCGGAGCTTTTCGGGTTCGAAAAAGGCGCATTCACAGGAGCACACGCCACAAAGCCCGGAAAGTTCGAGCTTGCAAATGGAGGAACCATTTTCCTCGACGAAATCGGAGATGTAAGTCAGGCGATCCAAGTAAAGCTTCTTAGGGTTATCCAGGAGCAAACTTTCGAACGTTTAGGTGGAACAAAGCCCATAAAAGTTGATGTGCGGATAATAGCAGCAACAAACAGAGACCTTGAAAAGATGGTGAAGGAAGGAAAATTCAGAGAGGACCTTTACTGGAGGCTCAACGTTGTGCCCATTTTTATCCCACCTTTAAGAGAAAGAAGGGAAGATATACTACCCCTCGTGGAACATTTTTTAAAGAAGTTCAGGAAGGAGTATGGAAAGGATTTAAAAATAACGAACGGGGCGCTGGAGATATTAAGAGCCTACAGCTGGCCGGGAAACGTACGGGAACTTGAAAATACGATTGAAAGAATTGCGGTTCTTAGTGAGGACGGTCTTGTAACCGAAGAGGATATCCCATCGTACATCAAAGAGTACATAAGGGAAGAGAAGAAAAGCATCGAGGAGAAGACATCAAGCAACGAATCCCTAATTTCGGAGATCCAAGGTGTGGAAAGAGAAAGGATAGTTGAGGCGTTAAAGAAAACAAACTTCAATAAGTCGAAGGCGGCGAGGCTTCTCGGAATAACTCTCCGTCAAATAACGTACAAGATTGAAAAATACGGAATAAATGAGCGGGTATAACAAAAGAGGAAAAGGACTTAAGTCAGTCCCTTTCCTCTTTTTAGATCTTTTTCAAATTACCGGCAGGTAACGCTCTATTTCGTAGGGCTGAACCCTTATCCGGTAGTCATCCCACTCAACTTTTTTACTCTGGATCAACTCTGTAAATATGTGCTCTCCAATCGCCTCCTTTAGTAATTCGCTTTTTTCGGCAAGTTCAATCGCTTCAATCAAGCTTCCAGGAAGTTCGTCAACACCAAGTCTTTTTCTTTCTTCCGGAGGAAGATGGTACACATCAACCTCTAAAGGCTCGCAGAGCTTATAGCGCCCTTCTATCCCTTTTAGGCCCGCCAGAAGCATGGCTGCAAATGCAAGATATGGATTACATGCCGGATCTGGGGATCGAAGTTCTATCCTGGTTGCTTTCTCCTTTCCTGGTTTATACATGGGCACTCTTATAAGGGCCGATCTGTTTCTTTTTGCCCAGCATATGTAAACCGGTGCCTCGTATCCTGGAACGAGTCTCTTGTACGAATTGACAAGCTGGTTGAGTACGAGCGTAATCTCTTTTATGTGGGTTAAAAGTCCTGCAATGTAGTACTTTGCCACATCCGAAAGATGGTATTTGTCATTGAAATCGAAAAAGGCGTTTTTTTCTCCGATAAAAAGGGACTGGTGGGTGTGCATTCCGCTTCCGTTTACACCAAATATGGGCTTCGGCATAAAAGTGGCGTAAACACCGTATTTCTTTGCTATCTCTTTCACTGTGACACGATAAGTCATAACCGTATCCGCCATCTCCAAAGCATCAGCGTAGCGTAGATCTATCTCATGCTGGGAAGGGGCAACCTCGTGGTGAGAGTACTCTACACTTATGCCCATCTCTTCTAGGGCGAGAATCGTTTCTCTTCTTAGATCTTCTGCTGCATCTACCGGGTAATCGAAGTATCCACCCTGGTCCAGAATCTCCGGTTCCCTGTCGGACTTGAAATAAAAGTATTCTAGTTCCGGACCGACATAAAAGTTAGTAAACCCCATATTTCTCATTTTCTCCAATGCTTTTTTTAGTGCGTAGCGGGGATCACCCTTATAAGGACTACCGTCCGGTTCGTAAATATCACAGAACATCCTGGCAACGGCCTTTTCTTTTGGTCTCCATGGAAGAATGGCGAACGTTTTTGGATCTGGGACGGCAACCATGTCGCTTTCGTCGATCCGGGCAAAACCCTTGATGGAAGAACCATCAAAGCCCATACCTTCGTCAAATGCACTCTCCAGTTCGTCCACGTGGATTGCGAAGCTTTTAAGCTGCCCAAGGATGTCGCAAAACCAAAACCTTACAAACCTTACGTCCTTCTCTTTCACAAGTTTCAATACGTCCTGTTTATCCCTCGGTCTTTCCATGTAACTACCTCCTTTCCAATTTAAAGAATTTTTCGTAAAGGTTCTCTGCGGCTTTTCTGTACGAGGCGTACATCACTTTAGTCTTTTGAACGATTTGCTCGAAGTCTTTTCGATCCCTAAACCATTCTTTCACCATCGATGGAGTGATTTCAGGATGAAACTGGAGGCCCAAGGATCCAAAGTACGAAAACGCCTGGTTTAGAAATCTTTTTGAAGATGCGAGTCTTAGTGCTCCCTTTGGAAGATCGAAAGTATCTCTATGCCACTGAAAGACCTCACATTTCCTTTTTTCTCCGAAAAAAGTCGAAATGCATTCATCGGAAGAACCTTCATCGGTAAGTTCTATCTCGCACCATCCGATCTCAAGCTCCCCCGAATCGTAAACCCTTGCCCCCAATACATAAGCGAGAAGCTGAGCACCAAGGCAGATACCTAGAACTTTTTTTCCTTTGCTAAGAGCTAGTTCTATCAGTTTCGCAACCATAGCTAGATAGGGATATCTATCTATCTCGTAAACTCCCATTGGACCCCCAAGCACTACTACATATTCGTAGGGAAACGAAGAACCGGGTAAGTACCTGTCTTTGTAAGCCTCGATCTCGTGGAATTCGATCCCCTTTGCTTTTAAAAATTCCGCGATATTTCCCGGTCCCTCTTCTATTGCGTTTTTTACGATCAAAACGTTCTTCCTTTCCCTTTTGTCTTTCATTTTTGTCGGCTCAAATTTACATTTTTGTAAACATTAACAAAATTGTTAAGAACCCTTTCATCGTTCTTTTAGGGTAGCCTCTAACTGTTCATCTAGTACGTTCAGGTAAAATCTGAGTAAAGAGATTTCATCCCCCATAGCCAGTGAAGAGTTATTGATCTCCCAGGCGTTTTCCAGGTTTTTTAGGCTTTTCAGTGCCTTTTTGATTATCTCGCACAGATCGTACTCTGTGTTCTTTCTGTTCTCTTCCTTTTCCTTTGAGAGTTCAGCCGATAACCTTTTTTTTATTGAGAGATCAACTATTTTTTGATTTTGTTCCATCTTTACCCCCTTGGATCAAAAAAGGGTCCAAGTGGATGTGCCTGTATCGATTCGTGACGGGCATTCTTCTGTCCTTTCCGAACGCTTTTGGTGTAATCTTTATACCCAAAGGTGCTTGCCTCCGTTTGTATTCGGCTCTGTCCACCATGTTTAGGACTTTCTCAACGGTATCCTTTTGAATCCCGCAAAGGACTATATCTTCCAGCTCTTTGTCCTCCTCGATGTAAAGCTTAAGTATCGGATCGAGAATCCCATAGGGAGGAAGAGTATCAGTATCCTTCTGGTCGGGTTTGAGTTCGGCGGATGGTTCCTTTTTTAAGACTCTTTCTGGAATTACTCTGCCTTTGCTATTCCTGTAATGTGCCAGCTTGTAAACTGTTGTCTTTGGAACATCCTTTATGACGGCAAATCCTCCGGCCATGTCGCCGTACAGTGTGGCATACCCAACACTCATCTCAGATTTGTTGCCAGTTGTAAGAACCAGCCAGCCAAACTTGTTGGACAGGGCCATAAGGATGTTACCCCTTATTCTGGCCTGAATGTTTTCTTCTGTCACATCCTCATCCAGATTCTCGAATATGTTTTTTAAAGACTCTTTATAGCTTGAGAATATAGGTTCGATTGGGATCTCTAAAGGCTCTATCCCGAGATTCCGGCAAAGGTGGTACACATCCTCTCTGGACTCGGAAGAAGTATAGCGGGAAGGCATGAAAACCCCTTTCACATTTTCTTTCCCCAAAGCGTCGCATGCAAGGGTCGCAACAAGAGAAGAGTCGATACCTCCGCTCAATCCTATAACGACTTTATGGAAGCCGTTTTTTCTTGCGTAGTCGCGAAGCCCAAGAAGGAGTGCCTCCCAAATCTCTTCTTCCTCTGAGAGTTCGTAACTTATGAATCTATCTACCGGCACTAACTTATCGGATCTTCTGATCCTTTCTGCGATTTCTATCCTTTTCCCCTTCCAGTATTTGGCTTTTTGGTTCTCGATCCTTCTTACTTCGAGCTCAATATCGACAAGTAAAAGCTGCTCCTCAAACTGTCTGGCTTTGGCAAGAATCTCCCCGGATGCGGAAACTACCATGCTTCCACCATCAAAGACGAGCTCGTCCTGACCTCCGACCATGTTTGTATAGGCTATTGTAACCCCATACTCCTTTGCTCTCTCCTTTAACATCTCCTCTCTCAACTTTATCTTACCCACATGGTAGGGTGATGCGCTTATGTTGAGGATGAGCGAGGAGGAAGCGAAAACTTGAAGTTTTGTTGGTCCTTCTCTGAACCATATGTCTTCGCAGATATTGACTCCGAAAGTTAATGAGCCATAAGAGAAGACTAAAGGCTCTCCTCCGGATTTGAAATACCGCTTCTCATCAAAGACTCCATAGTTTGGCAGAATACTTTTTCTGTAAACCCCACATACCTTTCCGCCATAAATAATAGCTGCCGCGTTGTAAATTCTTTCATCTTCTCTCTCGACGAAACCTAAAATGGTGACTATCTCTTTTATTCTTTTTGCAATATCCGTCAAAACCTTCAAATTGTCCTCGATAAACTTAGGCTTAAGGAGAAGATCTTCTGGCGGATAACCAACGAGAGAAAGCTCCGGAAAAGACAGTATTTGAACTCCTCTCTCGAAAGCTCTCTCAACATAAGCTAGAATCTTATCCCTATTTCCTGGAAGATCCCCCACTACTGGATTTATCTGAGCCAGTCCCAATCTTACGAGCATGTTTCAAACCTCCACCAAAAAGAAGCAATTTTCATACCCAAAAGGTTTCTTCAATTCATGTTGATTTTCGAATCGAAAAACGGTAAAGATTCGACAGAAAGGCAGGTGAAAAGATGGGTATGTCCTATCACCCCCTGTCCCTCATTTGAAATTACTCTGGACCCGGTCCGGGTCAAAACTTGGGTTTGGGAGGAAGAAAAGGGCGAATACCTTATCTTTTCACCCTCTGGAAGATTCATTCACGATAAGGTTCCTTTTTTCCTCCCATCCGTAATCTAAGATCCAAATCAGAAAAAGGAGGAATATATGAAGGAAAAACTCTTTGGTTTTTTCGCAACTAGACTGGGTATAATCACAGCTGGGGCAACAATTGGAGTTCTTGCATCCCTCCTACAGAAACTCGGGAACCCACCTAATATGGGCGTATGTGTTGCC
The DNA here is from genome assembly GCA_025062045.1 of Thermodesulfobacteriota bacterium. Lineage (NCBI taxonomy): Bacteria > Pseudomonadati > Thermodesulfobacteriota > Thermodesulfobacteriota bacterium. The sequence continues at coordinate 72,056 of JANXAF010000007.1, read as the reverse complement.
TGTTTTCAAAGGGATATAGCCGGAGCAATCGGACTACACAGGTTCGAACCTGCCCAGTATATAAGACCGGAAATCATAGGGTTTGTTTTGGGATCCCTGCTAAGTGCTCTTCTTTTCAAAGAGTTTAGGCCGAGGGCGGGTTCTTCTCCCATGACACGGTTCATTCTCGGTATGTTTACAATGATCGGTGCTCTTATTTTTCTTGGCTGTCCTTGGCGGGCAATTCTCCGTACCGCAGGGGGGGACATGAATGCTTTATTCGGGATTGGGGGTTTTATCGCCGGCATATGGATCGGTACCATTTTTTTGAAGAGTGGCTACAATCTCGGACGCTCGCAACCGACATTCACATCACAAGGTTTGATACTGCCCATAATCATGGTTTTTCTTCTCATCGCTAATCTTTTGTTTCCCCAAGTCCCGGGTGAGTCAAAAAGTGGTATCCTTTTTTACAGCACAAAAGGACCAGGTTCCATGCACGCTCCTTTTGCAGTATCACTGTCCTTTGGCATTCTCATAGGATTTTTGGCCCAGAGAAGCAGGTTCTGCGTTATGGGGGGCATAAGGGACTTTCTCCTTTTTAGACAAAAACATCTTCTTTCTGGGATTTTGGCATTTTTTCTTTCAGCCTTTTTAACAAATTTGGCCTTCGATCAGTTCAAGTTAGGATTTGGAAAACAGCCAATAGCTCACACCATGCAGCTTTGGAATTTTACAGGAATGGTTCTTGTCGGTTTAGCCTCTACCTTGGCCGGAGGTTGTCCTGGAAGGCAAGTTTTTCTTGCTGGGGAGGGTGACGGAGATGCGGCAATTTTTGTTCTCGGTATGATAGTGGGAGCCGCCATCGCTCATAATTTTTCACTTGTGAGTTCTCCGGATGGAATCGGAAGGTACGGTGCGCACGCGGCATTAATTGGGCTCATTTGCTGCCTTCTTATGGGATTTACGATGAGAAAAAAGAATTTATAGGAGGGAATTATGGATAAGGTTTTGGATCTAAGAGGACTTTCTTGTCCCCAACCGGTGATTTTAACATTGGAAGAGATAAAAAAAGCGAAAGAGGGTAAAATCTGTATCCTTGTCGATACGGATACATCTAAGGAAAACATCCTTCGGGCCACAATCTCTCAGGGATGGGAAGTAGACTCAGTTATCCGGGAAGGAACTGGTTACAGAATAGTGATAAGCAAAAAGAGATGAATTAGTGTACGTGAGGGACCTGAGCATCTTAAGTGAGAAGCACTCCTGGGGTTTAAAATCTGTATGTAACTTTGATAAACTTTTTTGCGTTAATTAGACTCGATTGACTACTTTTAGATTCAGGTGCTATCATTACCCACGATGAAATACTTTATCTTTACAACTGGATGCAGATCGAATCAATACGATTCTTGGGTTATAGGTGAAAAGCTGAAAAAAATAGGGTGTCAAGCTGAAAGAGCGGAAGAGGCGGAAATTATCATTGTAAATGCCTGTACGGTAACAGAGAGCGCGGAAAGAGACGCGAAAAGGTTAATATCAAGGATAAGAAGGGCAAAAAGTGGGGTAAAGATCATCCTTACTGGTTGCCACCCTCAAGTCTATCCTCAAAAGAACTTCGGGTCCGATCTCGTTCTTGGACAGAAAGAGAGATTCGATATTACCTCGTACCTGGACAAAGAAGGTATTTTTGTTTCGGAATTGGATGATTATCTTTTGGAAAGACTTCCTTCTGATTTTGGTCTTACGGACAAAACGAGGTTCTTTCTTAAAATTCAGGACGGTTGCGATATGTATTGTACTTACTGCGTTGTGCCCTACGCCCGGGGTAGACCTAGAAGTAGACCTCTCGATGAAATCTTACGGTTTATGGCGGAGTTAAAAAAAAGAGGGGTAAAGGAGGTTGTACTTTCGGGAATAGAAATAGCTTCCTATAGAGATCCCGAATCGGGCATAGATCTTAAGGGCTTACTCCGTATCCTTGAGGTGTCTGAAACGCCAGAACGGATTAGATTGAGTTCCTGTGACCCGCTCTACATCGATTCTGAGTTTATAACGATCCTTGAGTCTTCCCGAAAGCTCGCAAGAAGCATACACATTCCTCTGCAGAGTGGCTCCGATAGCGTATTAGAGAGGATGGGGAGAAAATACAAATCAGGCCACATAAAAGAAATATTAGGAGAGTTAAAGAGAAAAATTCCCAATATCGGCATCGGACTTGACGTTATTGCAGGGTTTCCTGGGGAGACAGAATCGGAATTTACTGAGACCTTGAGATTCATCGAGGCACTCGACGTTTACTATCTCCACGTCTTTCCTTTTTCGCCAAGAGAAAATACAGAGGCATCGAAGATGCCAAATTTGGTGGATGAGAAAATAAAAAAAGAAAGGGTAAGGGTTTTAAAAGAGCTGGACAGGAGAATGAGGCTCAGATTCTATATGAAACATCTCGGCCTACGCCTCGAGATCCTTCCCGAAAAGAAGATCTATAGGGGCCACTACATGAAAGGACTCAGTGACAATTACATTCCGGTTCTGATCCCTTATGAAGGAAGGTTAGTAAACGAATTTACGTACGTTGTACCTAAGGAGATAAAGGAAGGAAAATTAATAGGGGTGGGCATTACTTAAGGTGTGGTGGAGCCGAAAGGTTTATTTCCTTGACATAAAAGGGATTAACCTTTTATATTATCTGACCTTATGCTAATTAGGCTACAAGAAATAGAAGATGAAGCTTTCTTCTCTGGAACGATTGAACTGAAAGAACTGGTGCAGGCGTACAAAGACGTTGATTTTGTTACACCTGTCCAGTACTCGATAAAGATTAGGAAAACGGGAAGCCAGTTTAAGGTTCAAGGCCACGTAAGCTGTAATGTTGGGCTTGTCTGTGCGAGATGTCTGGAAAGATTCACCTACGTTGTAGATTCAGAACTGGATGTGGATCTTGTGTCTAGAGAAATGGCTCCAACCGATTCTGAGCTCGAACTGGCGGAAGAAGAACTGGATATTCACTACTACGAGAGTGACGAGCTAGACCTGGAAGAGATCATTTTTGAGGAGATCTTGCTCAGTATTCCAATGCGGGCCATATGCAGGGATAACTGCATGGGTCTTTGCGAAAGATGTGGCGGCAATAGGAATCTTGGCGAATGTACCTGTCAGGAGAAAAAAGAAACGAGACTGGGTGAATTGCTAAAATCATACTTAGCCAAGGAAGGAGAAAAGTATGGGAGTACCGAAAAAGAGGCAGTCAAAGTCAAGAAGGGATAAGAGAAGGACCCATTATAAGCTTTCAGCACCGAATTTCGTGCTCTGCCCCAATTGCAAGGAGCCGGTTGTGCCCCATACTATATGCGAAAAATGTGGGACCTATAAAGGTAAAAAGTACCTCGAGATTGAGGAACTGTAGTTTATGGTAAGGGTCGCCGTCGATGGCATGGGCGGGGATAAAGCCCCTCATGCTATTGTGAAAGGGGCCGAGATCGCAGCAGAGGAAGGGATAGCCGAGATAATCCTTGTAGGAGACGAAAGAGTAATTTCTCCTCTCCTCAAAAGACAAGACCTAGTGAAGATAGTCAGCGCCGAAACATATGTAAGAATGGATGAACCTCCTTCTTCAGCTTTAAGGAAGAAGAAAAATTCGTCTATAAATGTTGCCATGGAGCTTCTCAAAGAAAAGAAAGTGGATGCTTTGGTTAGTGCGGGGAACTCCGGGGCAACTCTTGCCTTTGCCATATTCACACTTGGAAGGATAAGTAACGTCGATCGGCCTGCAATTGCCACACTCCATCCTAATTTGAAAAATGGGATCACGGTTCTTCTAGATGCGGGTGGTACTGTTGACTGTAAACCAGTGCACCTTGCTCAGTTTGCTTTGATGGGTGACGCCTTTGCAAAAGCTGTACTTAACGTGACTTCACCTAAGATTGGGCTACTGAGTAATGGAGAGGAGATAACTAAGGGGAACGAGCTTACAAAAGAAGCCCACTCTCTCATTGAGAAGCTTAACCTAAATTACGTAGGCTACGTTGAGGGAAACGATCTTTACAATGGAAAGGTCGATGTTGTCGTCTCTGACGGATTCGTTGGAAACATCGCATTAAAGATCAGCGAAGGCGTCGTGGAGGCCCTTTTGGGCTTTATGAAAGAAAGGATAGAAAAGAGTTTGAAAGCCAAAATAGGATATATACTACTAAAAGAAGTATTCCGGGATCTTTCAAAAAAAGTTGACTACGCGGAGTACGGAGGTGCTCCTCTGCTAGGCGTGGAAGGGACCTGCATAATATGCCACGGGAAATCGGATGAGAGAGCAATAAGGAACGCCATACTCCTTGCAAAGAAGTTTGCGGAAAGCTCACTCCATGAAGTACTGAAAAGAAACATGGAAAGAGTTATCCACTGAGATAAAGGGGTGCTCCATGGACTATTTTCTTACGGAAGAACAGAAAGCCATCAAAAGACTCGCAAGGAAAATAGCCGAGGAAAAGGTGATTCCTGTAAGAGCCGAGCTCGATGAAAAAGAAGAGTTTCCCTGGGCCATAATGAAGATCTTGGCCGATGCCGGTCTTTTCGGTGTGAGTATTCCTGTAGAATATGGGGGGCTAGGAGGTGGATGTCTGGAAAACTGTCTCGCGGTAGAAGAGTTAAGTAGGGCTTGTCTTGGGGTAAGCGTTAGTTACGCAGCGAGTCTTCTAGGTGCATATCCCATCCTTATTGGAGGATCGGAGGAGCAGAAGAAAAAATACCTTCCTGACATAGCCAAAGGAAAAAAACTTGCAGCCTTTGCCCTAACTGAAGCGAATGCTGGTAGCGATGCCCAAGCTATAAGAACAGAGGCAAAGAAAGTGGGGAACAAATACATACTGAACGGGACAAAACAGTGGATAACAAACGGTGGCGAAGCGGACATCTACACTGTCATAGCAATGACAGACAAAAGTAAAGGAGGAAGGGGTGCCACAGCATTCATAGTTGAAAAAGGGATGGAAGGTTTCAGCTTTGGAAAAAAAGAAAAGAAGCTTGGAATTAGGGCATCCGCAACGAGAGAGCTCATCTTTCAAGACTGCGAGGTACCTGAGGAAAATGTAATAGGAAGGGAAGGTATGGGTTTTATCCTCGCCATGAAGACTTTTGATAGAACGAGACCGGGAATAGGAGCACAGGCGGTGGGACTTGCCCAGGCGGCTTTGGAAGCAGCTATAAATTACGCACGGGAACGGGAACAGTTCAATAGAAAGATTATAGGTTTTCAGGCGATCCAACACATGCTTGCGGATATGGCGACAAAAGTAGAAGCGTCCAGAGCTTTAGTGTACGCTGTTGCGAAATATATAGATTCGAACCCGAAAGACTTCACCAAGGAATCAGCCATGGCTAAACTTTTCCCGTCCGATATGGCGATGAGTGTTGTAATAGATGCGGTTCAGATTTTTGGGGGTTACGGGTACATGAGGGATTATCCGGTTGAGAAGATGCTGAGGGACGCAAAGATCCTTCAAATTTACGAGGGAACAAATCAGATTCAAAGGAATATCATAGCATTAGAACTCATAAAAGAAGCAGCATCGAAAAAAAAGGAAATTTAAAATGAAAAGAATTGGCCTTCTATTTCCCGGACAGGGATCACAGTATGTGGGTATGGGGAAGGCTCTTTATGATTCGGACGAGACTGTGAGGGCTATTTTTGAGAGGGCCGAAGAAGTGCTTAATTTTCCTATAAAGAGTCTCTGTTTTGATGGTCCAGAAGAGGAACTAAAAAAAACGTACAATACGCAGCCAGCGATCCTTCTTGTTTCTTATGCGGTGTGGACGAAACTCAAAAAAGAGACTGGTCTTATCCCCCATATGGTTTCTGGTCACAGTCTCGGTGAGTATACGGCTTTGCTTGTAAGCGGTTTCTTCTCCTTTGAGGATGCCTTGCTTATTACGAGAAAAAGAGGCCTTTTGATGGAAAACGCCTATCCTCATGGTCAGGGAGGAATGGTCGCCCTTCTTGGCCCAGATATGGGGCTTCTTGAGTCTTTTCTTTCGCGTTATTCGACGGAAGAAAAAATAGTGACAGTGGCGAACTTGAATTCTCCTGATCAGGTTGTTATTTCCGGAGATCTTGAATCGCTAAAAAAAGTTGTAGAAGAACTAAAGGGAACTGGGTACAAAAAGGCTGTCTTTCTCAATGTTTCCGGACCTTTTCACAGCCCGCTCATGAGAAACGCAGCAGAAAAGCTTCTTGAAGAACTTAAAAAGATCGAGAACCATCCCTTGAATTTTCCTGTTGTGTTTAATTGCGATGCCACAATTAGCAAAAACAAAGATGAGGTTTGCGAAAAACTCTTCTACCAGATGTTCTCCCCCGTAAGGTGGGAGGAGTGTGTAAGAAAGATGGTTGACGCAAGCTGTGAGATCTTTCTGGAAGTTGGTCCGAGAAATGTACTCACGAACCTTGTAAAGAGAATTGTGCCTCACGTACCGTGTTACCCTGTCGAGACAGAAAAAGACATAGAAAAGGTGAAGGAGATCTTGGGATGAAAGGAACCGTAACTATTGTGACTGGTGGAGCAAAAGGTATAGGAAGGGCAATTGCCCTTTTTTTGGCGGAGAAAGGAGGAGATGTAGCTATATTCGATGTGCTTGATGGTTCTGACACCGCAAATGATGTAAAAAATATGGGGAGGAATGCAATATTCTGCAGGGTGGATGTGAGCGATTGGAGGTCTGTCGAAGATAGTGTGGACTACGTGTTTAAAGAGATGAAAAGGATAGACAATCTCGTCAACAACGCAGGTATAACCCAGGATCGGCTCCTTGTTCGGATGAAGGAGGAAGATTGGGAGAGGGTAATGTCCGTTAATCTTAAGGGTGTGTTTAACTGCACGAAGGCAGTTCTAAAATACATGATAAAAACAGGTGGCGCTATCGTGAACATAAGCTCCATTGCAGGAATCATGGGAAATGCGGGCCAAGCCAACTATGCCGCATCAAAGGCAGGTATAATAGGATTTACAAAGAGCGTTGCAAAAGAGTATGCGGATCGGAACATAAGGGTAAACGCCATCGCCCCTGGATTCATAAAAACAGATATGACAAATAGCCTAAATGAGAAGATCAAAGAAGAGATGATTCGGATGATCCCCCTAAAAAGGCCTGGAGAACCTATTGAGGTTGCAAAGGTCGTCTATTTTCTGTTATCCGAATATAGCAGCTACATCACCGGAGAGGTGATAAACGTAAGTGGCGGGTTATACATGTAAATACAATGAAGAGGAGGTGGGTAAATGACAGTTGCAGAAAGAGTAAAAAAAATCATAGTTGAACAATTGGGAGTTAGCGAAGCGGAGGTGACACCGGAAGCTAAGTTCATCGACGATTTAGGGGCTGATTCACTCGACATCGTAGAATTGATAATGGCCTTTGAAGATGAGTACGGGATTGAGATACCTGATGAGGATGCGGAAAAAATAGAGACTGTTGGCGACGCGATACGTTACATTGAGGAACACATAAAGGCGAAGGGATAGGATGAGACGCAGGGTAGTAGTTACTGGAGTTGGACTTGTAACACCACTGGGCATTGGGATAGATAATGTCTGGAAGAGAATCCTAAACGGAGAATCAGGCATTTCCTACATAACAAGATTCGACACGACACACCACGAGACGAAAATAGCAGGAGAGGTAAAAGATTTCAAACCAGAGGAATACTTAAGTCCAAAAGATATAAAAAGGATGGATCTTTTTATCCAGTATGCGCTCGTGGCAACTAAGATAGCCGTTGAAGATTCAGGTATAGACTTCTCTCGGGAAGATCCAGACAGAGTAGGTGTGGTTGTTGGTACGGGGCTAGGCGGACTTCCGACACTGGAACATTACCACAAGGTTCTTTTGGAAAAAGGGCCTTCTAGGATATCTCCTTTCTTTATCCCCATGCTCATCGCCAACGAAGCATCCGGCCACATTGCTATGAAGTATGGACTTAAAGGTCCAAATCTCTGCATCGTTACGGCATGTGCGACAGGATCCCATTCTATAGGTGAAGGTCTAAGGATAGTCCAGTACGGAGATGCAGATGTAGTAATAGCGGGAGGAACAGAGGCAAATCTCACACCTCTCACGATAGGGGGCTTTAACGCGATGAAGGCCCTTTCGACACGAAATGATCCTCCTCATAAGGCGTCGAGGCCCTTCGACCGGGAAAGGGACGGTTTTGTTGTAGCTGAAGGGGCAGGTATTATGGTTCTTGAAGAGCTAGAGCATGCAAAAAAAAGGAATGCCAAAATCTATGCTGAACTTATAGGGTACGGGTACAATGCAGATGCTTACCATATTACCGCACCGTGTCCTGACGGTGAGGGATTCATAAAATGTATGCAGATGGCACTGAGGGATGGGAAGATAAACCCTGAGGATGTGGACTACATAAACGCCCACGGCACTTCTACGGATCTCAATGATGCCATAGAGACTTTGGCGATAAAAAAGGTTTTCGGGGATTACGCCTATAAAATTCCAGTAAGTTCTACAAAATCGATGATAGGTCACCTTTTGGGTGCAGCAGGAGCAGTGGAGGCCATTTTCACCGTCTTAAGTATAAGGGACAATGTTTGTCCTCCCACCATAAATTACGAAAATCCGGATCCGGAATGTGATTTAGACTATGTGCCAAATGTGGCCAGAGAGAAAAGGATAAACATTGCTATGTCCAACTCTTTTGGCTTTGGTGGAACTAATTCCGTTCTTGTTTTCAGAAGATTTGAAGGATGAGAATAGTTGTTGGTTCTGACCATGCAGGATTCGGACTTAAAGAATTTTTAAAAATTGAGCTTCAAAGGTTGGGCCATGAAATAGTGGATGTTGGAACCTACGATGAGAGTCCCTGTGACTATCCAGATTTCGGCTTTAAAGCAGCAAAGTTTGTATCCAAAGGCGAGGCCGAAAAGGGTATACTCGTTTGCGGGACAGGGATAGGGATGTGCGTGGTTGCGAATAAAGTAAAAAAAATAAGAGCCGCCTTGGTATACGATCTTTACGGTGCAATTCAGAGCAGAAAACACCTAAACAGCAACGTTTTAGTTCTCGGTGCGAGAATGACAGCGAAGGAACTGGCCCTAGAAATAGTTAAGACGTGGCTCAAGACGGAATTTGACGGAGGGAGACACGCCCAAAGGATAAAAAAAATTGAAGAGTGGGAAGGGAGATGTTCCTTAAAAAGTTGAAAGAGAAAGACGAAGTAATCTACGAGCTTATAAAAAAGGAACTCCAAAGGGAAGAATTTAGCCTCGTTTTGATCCCTTCGGAAAATTACGTAGAGGAAGAGATACTCATAGCCCAAGGGAGTGTGCTTACCAATAAATACGCGGAAGGATACCCTAAAAAACGTTATTACAGTGGTTGCACCTACTTGGACGAAATAGAACAGATAGCTATAGAAAGGGCAAAAGAGCTTTTTGGCGCAGAACACGCTAACGTTCAGCCGCATTCGGGCACAAATGCGAACATGGCTGTTTACTACGCGGTGCTTAATCCGGGTGATAAGATAATGGGTCTTGATATATCCCACGGGGGACATTTAACTCATGGACAGGCGGCTAGCTTTTCTGGAAAACTGTATCAGACTGTGACTTATGGGGTTTCTAGGGAGACAGAGCTACTCGATTATGACGAAATAGAAAGGATAGCAATAAAAGAAAAACCGAAGATGATTGTGACAGGAGCAAGTTCCTATTCGAGAATAATAGATTTTGAAAGGTTCCGGGAGATTGCGGACAAAATAGGTGCTTACCTTATGGTAGACATGGCCCATATTGCCGGGCTTGTGGCAGCGGGCTTCCATCCAAATCCGTGTCCGTACGCAGATTTTGTTACAACAACAACCCATAAGACATTAAGAGGCCCCCGAGGAGGAATAATCCTCTGTAAAAAGAAGTTTGCGAAGGCCATAGATGCTGCCGTTTTCCCTGGAATCCAGGGTGGCCCTCTTATGCATGTGATTGCGGCAAAAGCAGTAGCTCTAAAAAATGCGATGACAGAGGAATTTAAAAGGTACCAGGAGCAGATAATAAAAAACACGAAGGTTTTGTGTTCTGAGATGAAAAGGTTGAATTACCGTATAGTTTCCGGGGGTACAGACACTCATCTCTTTCTTGTTGATCTTACAGAAAAGAACGTAACCGGCAAGGAGGCTCAAGAGGCTTTAGAGGAGAGCGGAATAATGGTAAACAAGAATCTTATCCCCTTTGACAAGAGGAGTCCCTTTGTGACAAGCGGTATAAGGCTTGGAGCTCCCGCTGTCACCGCGCGGGGGATGAAGGGAGAAGAGATGAAAATCATAGCTACCTTCATTGAAGAGGTCCTAAGCGACATAAACAATAAAGAGATAAGAAAAGAGATAAAAGAAAAGGTTCGCGAGCTCTGCAGCAGATTTCCTATCTATTCCAACTTTCTAGAATCGTAAATGGACAACCGGCCAAGCTGGGACTCTTATTTCATGGAAATCGCAAGGATCGTTTCCAAACGTTCAACATGCGTAAGAAGGAAGGTTGGAGCAATAATAGTCAAGGACCGAAGAATACTTTCTACTGGATACAACGGAGCACCAACGAATCTTACACATTGTAGCGAAAAAGGGTGTCTCAGGGAGAAGCTCCAGATTGCCTCTGGGGAAAGGCACGAACTTTGCCGTGGGCTTCACGCGGAACAGAATGCCATAATACAGGCAGCATACCATGGTGTCTCAATAAAGGATGGCATTCTTTACTCTACGCACCTTCCGTGTTCCATATGCATGAAGATGCTTATAAACGCTGGAATAATCTCAGTCTTTTACGAGGATGGTTATCCTGATGAACTTTCCCTCGATATGATTTCTGAAGCGGGGATCGATCTCAAAAAGATCTAAAAATGAAATGTCCTTACTGCGGCCACTTAGAAAGTAGAGTCCTGGATTCGAGATTGACAAAGGAGCTCGACTCAATAAAGAGAAAGAGAGAATGCCTGAAATGTGGAAAGAGATTCACAACAAGCGAAAGAGTTGAGGAAGGTCTTCCGATGGTTATAAAGAAAGATGGAAGGAGGGAGGCCTTCGACAGAACCAAGATTCTGGCCGGACTAAAAAAAGCTTGCGAGAAAAGACCCATAAGTATAGCATCCCTCGAAAGGATAGTTTCTCGGATAGAGTACAACCTTCTGGAAAGAGGAGAGAGGGAAGTGAGCGCGAAGGACATAGGTGAGATGGTAATGGACGAACTTAAAAAACTCGACGATATCGCATACGTTAGGTTTGCGTCCGTTTATAGGCAGTTCAAAGATATAAACGAATTCATGGAGGAACTTAAAAACCTATTGCTCAAAAGGGAAGAAGCGAGGGAGAAGAAGGCGTGAACGACGAACACTACATGAGACTGGCTTTAAAGCTCGCAAAAAGAGGTGAAGGCTTGGTTTCTCCAAACCCTATGGTTGGAGCTGTGATAGTCAAAGATGGCCGGATTATAGGGAAGGGTTATCACAAAAAGGCAGGTTCGCCCCATGCCGAAATCGTTGCGATAAAAAGTGCAAAGGAAGATCTAAAAGGATCAACCCTTTACGTCAATCTGGAACCATGCGTCCACCATGGAAAGACCCCGCCTTGTGTTCCGGAAATCATAAAGGCAAACATATCGAAGGTTGTCATATCTATGTTAGATCCAAACCCCAAAGTGAATGGAAAGGGGATCGAGGCCCTCAAAGAAGCTGGGATTTCCTTAAAGATGGGAGTCCTTGAAAAGGAGTCGAAGAAGCTTAATGAGGTATTTATCGTAAACATGGAGAAGAGAAGGCCATTTTTCATCGTAAAATCGGCCTTGAGCCTGGACGGCAAAATTGCTACGAAAACGCGCGATTCCAAATGGATATCGAGTGAGGAGTCAAGAAAATACGTAAATACAATCCGCGAAAAGGTAGACGGTATACTGGTGGGTATAAATACTGTTATCGTAGATAATCCGATGCTTGTGCCGAGGGTCGATAAACCAAAAAAAATACCTGTAAGAATAGTTCTCGACACAAAGCTCCGGATTCCCATATCTTCGAATATTGTAAGAAGTGCAAACCAGTTCAAAACGATGATCTTTACCTGCGAATCGAGACAGGACAAAGAATCTAAGCTTACATCGATGGGTATAGAGATCGTAAAAATAAGAAAAGACGAATCGGGAAGAGTTTCACTCAAGGAACTGGCCAGGGAGCTTTACGAGAGGGAAATAATGAGCGTACTCGTGGAGGGTGGGGCGGAGATAAATGGAAGTTTGCTTAAAGAAGGCCTGGTAGATAAATTCATCCTTTTTTACTCACCCATCTTCATAGGAGGAAAAGAGGCCTTACCCCTTATCGGTGGGGAGGGTGTGGAATTTCTAAAAAACGCTTACCGTGCGAGGATAGACAAAGTAAGAATGATAAATGGCGATATCTGTGTGGAGGGCTATGTTCACGGGAATTATTGAGGACGTAGGAGAGGTTTTGGAAATACAGAAAAGTTCAAATTCACTCAGAATGACGATCAGAACGCACATCCCCATCTCTGAAATGAAGGAAGGCGAAAGCATATCTGTAGATGGCGTCTGTCTTACAATTTGTGGCTTTAAAGAGAACGCGTTCTTTTGTGACGTATCACTTGAGACGATAAAAGTTACTACTTTGGGAGAAAAGAAAAGGGGGGACCTTGTAAACCTCGAAAGGCCACTGAAGTTAAATGATCGTCTCCACGGACATATAGTCACGGGACACGTGGAGTGTGTCGGGACCATAGTCGATAAAAGAACAGTCGGCGATTCCATAAAGTTAGAAATCGCGATTCCTAGAGAAATTGCCCGATATGTTGTAAAAAAGGGATCGATTGCGGTCGATGGCATAAGCTTGACAGTCAATGACCAAAGTGATAATAGATTTAGCGTAAATATTGTGCCATTCACAGCTCAAAAGACAACAATAAAAACGAAAAGGGTGGGAGAAAAGGTCAACATAGAGACGGATATAATCGGAAAATACGTAGAAAAACTGTTCTGCCGAGAGCCTAAAGGCATAGATTACGAGTTTCTATTCAAATACGGTTACATAAAGGGATAAAGATGCCACTTGCCAAAATAGAAGAGGTACTCGAAGACATAAGAGATGGAAAGATGGTCATTATCGTAGATGATGAGGACCGCGAGAACGAAGGCGATCTCATGATAGCCGCGGAGAAAGTAACACCCGAGGCCATAAATTTTATGGCCCGCCACGCCTGTGGCCTTATCTGCCTCACGATAACTGAAGAGATGGCTAAAAGATTAGATCTTCCCCTAATGGTAAAGGACAACACATCGCCTTTCAAAACTGCATTCACAGTCTCAATTGAGGCGAAAGAAGGGGTCACAACCGGTATATCGGCTTATGACAGGGCAAGAACCATAAAAGTGGCAATAGATGATAAGACAAAACCAGAAGATCTTGCGAGACCGGGACATGTCTTTCCCATCATCGCAAAAGAAGGTGGGGTTCTGGTAAGAGTAGGGCATACGGAGGCTTCCGTAGATCTTGCAAGACTTGCCGGTCTCAAACCGGCAGGCGTGATCTGTGAGATAATGAAAGAAGATGGTACGATGGCCAGGCTTCCGGATCTCGAAAAGTTTGCAGAGAAACACAATCTGAAGATAGTGACAATTGCAGATCTTATAAAGTACAGGACGCGGACTGAAAAGTTTGTAAGAAGGGTAGTTGAAACGAGGCTTCCTACGAGTTTTGCAGGAGAGTTTAGGCTGATAGCTTACGAAAATTTCATCGATATGCAGGTGCACATAGCGCTTGTGAAAGGTGAAATAAAACCGGAAGAACCGACCCTTGTACGGGTTCATTCTGAATGCTTAACCGGGGATATTTTCGGTTCATTAAGATGTGATTGTGGAGAGCAGTTAAGATGTGCTTTGAAAATGATAGACAGAGAAGGAAAGGGTATTTTCCTTTACATGAAGCAGGAGGGAAGAGGAATAGGACTTTTAAATAAGCTTAAGGCATATACCCTCCAAGATGAAGGCCACGACACAGTTGATGCGAATCTGGCGTTAGGTTTTCCGCCAGATCTTAGAGACTATGGAATTGGAGCCCAGATTCTTAGGGATCTTGGTGTCACAAAGATGAGACTTCTCACAAACAATCCAAGAAAGATAAAGGGTCTCGAAGGATATGGACTCTCTGTTGTCGAAAGGATTCCAATAGAAGTGCAGCCAAACAAAGAAAACATTGAGTATCTAAAGGCTAAACGGAGAAAATTGGGGCATATCTTAAATAACGTTTGAGGGGTTAAAATGACAATTTACGAAGGGAAGATAGATGCGCGAGGTTTCAGATTCGCAATAGTTGTAAGCAGATTTAACAGTTTCATTACGGATAGACTCTTAGAGGGCGCCCTAGATGCATTACGAAGGAATGGAGCCGAAGAAAAGGATATAGAAGTTTACAAGACCCCGGGATCATTTGAGATTCCACTTGTTGCAAAGCTTCTGGCTAAAAGGAAAGACATAGACGGAATAATCTGCTTAGGAGCAATTATTAAAGGTGATACCCCCCATTTCCACTACGTAGCGACGGAGGTAGCAAAAGGAATAGCGATTACTTCTCTGGAGTCTTTAAAACCCATCGCTTTTGGAATAGTAACAAGTGAAACTATAGAACAGGCCATAGAAAGAGCGGGCACGAAATCCGGCAACAAAGGATACGATGCCGCAATAACGGTGATAGAGATGGTAAATCTCTTAAAAGAAAAGGGCTTGTGCGCAGAAGAAAGGCTAGAGAGCTAGCGTTGAAGATGCTTTACCAGCAAGAAACAAAAGGAGAAGATCCCCTAAGCGCCCTAGTAAAGTATGTGGAGATTTTTCCTTACAAAGAGGACATAGTTGACTATTCGAAAAGACTTCTATTAGGCATAAAAAAAGAAAGAGAGAGCATAGATCGTCTGATAAGGGAAGCATCGAAAAACTGGAGTCTTGAAAGAATAACTTTAGTTGACAGAAACATTTTAAGAATCGCAATCTACGAGATGCTTTACTTGGAAGATGTTCCGCCTCTTGTTGCAATAGATGAAGCTATAGAGTTGGGTAAGAAGTACGGTAACGAAGATTCAGGCGATTTCATAAACGGGATACTCGATTCGATATTTAAATCCCATTACAAGAAGGAGACCGTTTCATGAGAGCAGACAAGATATGGTTTGACGGCAAATTTGTCGATTGGGACAAAGCACAAGTACATGTGTGCACGCACACTCTCCATTACGGTCTCGGGGTTTTTGAGGGTATAAGATGTTACGAGTGTTACGACGGAAGAAGCGCGATTTTCAGATTGAAAGAGCATATAAAGAGACTTTACGATTCAGCCCACATAGTTGAAATCGAAATTCCGTATTCCCAAGAGGAGATCACAGAGGTCTGTAAGGAGATCGTGAAGATAAACAATTTCAGGGAATGTTACATAAGGCCACTCGTATTCATAGAGAGTAACCAGCTGGGTCTATTTGTGAAAGAATTTAAAGTTAGGGTTGCAGTGATATCGTGGGTATGGGGAGCTTACCTTGGCGAAGAAGGATTAAAAAATGGGATAAAAGCCAAGATTTCATCTTTCATCCGGCACCATGTGGATGCCGGTATGACAAAGGCAAAGGTTAACGGACAGTACGTTAACTCTATCTTGGCAAAAAGGGAAGCAATAGCTTGCGGCTACGATGAGGCCATAATGCTCGACACGGAAGGCTATGTTTCGGAGGCAAGTGGTGAGAATGTGTTTATAGTGAGGGGGAATGTGATAAAGACGACCCCTCTCACTTCCATCCTTCCAGGTATTACGCGCGAATGTATAATCACGATATCTAGGGATTTGGGTTTTGAAGTTAGAGAGGAAAGATTTTCCAGGGACGAGATTTACATTGCGGATGAAGTCTTTTTCACCGGTACAGCCGCAGAAGTAACCCCTGTGGTGAATGTAGACGGAAGAAGGATAGGCAGCGGAAAACCGGGTCCCGTCACTTCAAAGATTCAGAAGATGTTCTTTGAAGTCGCACGGGGCATGCATAAGGAATACGAACACTGGCTCACCTACCTATAACTTTTTGTAGGTTACTCCATTCCTCCACAAGCCTTGAAACAGGGAGGTTGATACCATGAAGCTTGCAAGTAGTGAGCTTCTGGTAAAAGCTATGGCCAGGATGGTGCCCAAGCTCTCGATGAAGAATTTGTCCAAAATCCTAAGGCTTGCGGACCTACTCCTCAGGGAAGAAAAGTACAGGCCCATACTTAAAAGCTTTGAAACTTACGTGGCTCACGAACATCCGGCAACGAAACTCATAGAAAAGGTTCTCTACGAACTTGCACCCAATGTCAGGTTTAGAATTATATATAACCTTTTCATCCTAGGTCTCCTCTACGGCACACAGAAAAGGGACGAAATTTTAAAAAAAGAAGGTTTCCGACCACCCCTTTTCTTTGTCATCAGTCCCACAATGAGATGTAATATGAGGTGCTATGGATGCTATTCAGGGGAGTATGAAAAGGATTTTGGACTCCCATACGACGTTATCGATCGGATACTTACCGAGGCCGAAAAGATGCATATCCACTTTGTTACCATCTCCGGTGGCGAACCTTTTCTTAGAGAGGACCTTTTAGAGCTTTACGAAAAGCACAGGGACATTATGTTTCAGGTATATACCAACGGTACTCTAATAACAGAGGATCTTGCAAAAAGGCTCTCTGAACTTGGGAATGTGGCCCCCATGGTGAGTATTGAAGGTTTTGAGGAGCGAACAGATTCAAGAAGAGGAAAAGGACATTTTAAGTTGCTCATGGAAGTCTTCGACAGGCTGAAAAGGCACGGTGTACTCTTTGGAGCCTCCATAATGCAGACAAGGGAAAATTATCTGGAAATATCCTCCCATGAGTTCATAAAGATGCTAGTCGAGAAGGGCGTATCGGTTATATGGTATTTTCAGTACATACCTGTCGGTCACAATCCTGACCCAACTCTTATGCTTTTACCTGAAGAGCGGGACGAGATAAGGAGGAGATTAAGAGTCATAAGAAACACCTACCCTATATTTTTGTGCGATTTCTGGAACGATGGAGCATACATAGAGGGTTGTCTTGCAGGAGGGCGTGAGTATTTCCATATAAATGCGAATGGAGACGTGGAGCCTTGTGTCTTTGTTCATTTTGCAGTCGATAACATAAAAGACAAGACGCTCAAAGAGGTTCTCCTTTCCCCCTTCTTCAAAGGGATAAGGGCAAATCAGCCCTTTTCGGACAATCCTCTAACTCCTTGCATGATCATTGATAACCCCAAAGCGTTGAGGGAACTCGTAAGAAAGTACAATGCCAGTCCAACACATCCAGGTGCTGAAAGTATAGTGAATGAGCTTTCACAATTTTTAGACGACTACGCGAAAAAGTATAGAGCCATAGCTCAAAAAACCTGGAACGAAGAGTATGGGCCATAAAGTGAAGCTCGATTTTTTGACAACGGTAAGCCCAAAATATGCGAGGGAGATTATCGATTCTTATGTAACACCTTTGGGCTTTGAAAGTTTAAGTATAAAAAGTTGTCTAGGAAGAGTACTTGCTTCGGATTTAATCTCGCCTGAGGATCTGCCCTATTTCGACCGTTCGCTTGTAGACGGCTACGCTATGCGTTCGAAGGATTCCCAAGGTGCTTCTGAGACGAACCCACTTGTTTTATGGAAAAAAGGAAGCGTACGGGTTGGGGAATTACCGAAGATTTCGGTCTCTGAGGGCGAATGTGTCTATGTGAGTACGGGAGCGTATGTTCCTTCCGGAG
Organism: Thermodesulfobacteriota bacterium; assembly: GCA_025062045.1. Classification (NCBI taxonomy): domain Bacteria; kingdom Pseudomonadati; phylum Thermodesulfobacteriota; species Thermodesulfobacteriota bacterium. The sequence continues at coordinate 54,251 of JANXAF010000007.1, read as the reverse complement.
CTGATAGCGTGATTATGCAGGAATTTACACGAGAGATGGGGGATGTAGTTGAGATTATGAAGCCTGTCTACAAGGGCGAAAATATAGTACGGATGGGCGAGGATATAAAAAAAGGGGACATCATCTTTAAAAAGGGAAAAAGGATAACCGTTCACGACATCGGCATCTTTGCCGCTTTGGGGCTTACGAAGATTCCTGTATTCAAAAAGCCAAAAGTTGCCATAATCTCAACTGGAGACGAGATAGTTTCTCCGGATGAAAAGGCAGGTTCGGGAAAAATCCGTGATATAAACGGGTATCTCTTGGATGGTCTTTTCACTAAGCTTGGAGGTGAGACAGTAACTCCTGGCATAGCAAAAGATGAGATAGAAGATGTTGTGAACAAACTTTCACTTGTGAAGGATTGCGACATTTTCTGTGTAAGTGGGGGAAGTTCCAAAGGAGAAAGGGATGTGATAGCCAAAGCCTTGGAAAAATCGGGAGGAAGGATTTTGTTTCACGGAGTAAACATAAGGCCGGGAAAGCCCTTTCTTTTTGGGCTAATATGGGACAAACCCTTTTTTGGTCTGCCAGGACACCCACTATCCTGTCTTATAGTCACATATAGGTTTGTTGTACCGTTCTTTCTTAAGGTTGCCGGATGTAGTGAGACATCGCCAAAGACTTTAAAAGGAGTGCTAATTACCAATGTTCCGTCAAGTCAAGGTATCGAAGAGTACGTTAACGTAAGGATAATTCCCAAAGGTAGAGAGATTTTTGTGGAACCTATCTTTGCAAAATCGGCAGTGATATCAGTCCTTACTTTTTCTTGCGGATACATAGTAGTGGATGAAAATCGCGAAGGGTACGAAAAAGGCGAGGAAGTGGACGTCTATTTTTATGAGTCATGAAAAGATACTTAAAGACTGTATCGAAAAAGGAAGCCCAGAAAATTATAGTCGAAAATACAAAAAAAATAGAAGAAGAGGAACTCATCCCTACATATCTGGCCAAAGACAGGATTACCTCAAGACCTGTTTACGCTAAAATCTCTAACCCCCCTTTTATCCTTTCGGCCATGGATGGGTATGCTGTAGCCTCAAAAAAAACTGAGGGTGCTGACATCTCAAACCCTTTAGAGCTTAAAAAGTTCCAAGAAGCGTATCCCGTAAATACAGGTGATCCATTACCCGAAGGCAGAGACGCGGTGATAATGGTAGAAGAAGTGGAGGATAAAAAGGACTGGATAGTGATCAGAAAGCCAGCGAATCTTTGGCAGAACGTGCGAATGATAGGGGAGGACACTGTAGCCTATGAAATTCTTTTGCCAACCTACCACACTATAACCTCGTACGATATAGGACTTCTCATCGCATCCGGCGTTACACACGTCCATGTCCTTAGAAAGCCTAGAATGGTAATCATCCCCACAGGAAAAGAGGTCATAGATCCTTACATTGAGCCAGAAAGAGTTGGAAAGAAAGGATTCGTTACTGACTTCAATTCATACGTGCTTTCCTCTCTTGGTGAATCCATTGGTTTCGAAGTAAAAAAAGGCAAGATTGCAAAAAACGAATCGGAATTGGAGGAGGAGATTAGAAAATTTGTTGATTACGTTGATTTAATCGTCATCAATGCGGGAACAAGCGCTGGAGGCGAAGATTTCACAAAAAAAGTGATAGATAAGATAGGGGAGGTAATATTCCATGGAGTATCGATGATGCCTGGTAAACCCTTTCTTTTCGGAAAAATAAACGATAAGCCAGTCTTTGGGATACCTGGTTACCCCGTAAGCGCTGTGTTCTGTTTTATTGAATTTCTAACTCCGTTTTACGAAAGTTCTGTAGGAAAGCGGATAGAAAGAGAATCAATAAAGGTGAGAACTGCCTATAAAATTCCTTCAAGATTGGGTATTGAAGAGCTTTTGAGGGTTAACCTTTTAAAAAAAGGCAATGATTTTTACGCCGTACCCCTTCCAAGAGGGGCAAGCCTCATATCGTCCCTTTCGATGGCTGACGGAATATTGAGCATTCCTGAGAATCTGGAAGGTCTTGATGAAAATGAGGAGGCGCTCTGTTTCCTCATTAAGGAGAAGTCTCACATAGAGAACCGCATAAACATCGTAGGAAGTCACGATATATGTCTTTCTTATCTTAGGGACATCTTAAAGAGACAAAACTCTGCTTTCGATCTTTTAAGTATCCATGTTGGAAGTTTGGGGGGTATTTTGGCATTCAAAAAGGGAGTATCGGATCTTGCAACAACCCACATACTTGATCCGGATGAGAAAATCTATAACATCCCCATCCTCAAAAAGTATCTGCCGGAAAGGAGTTGGAGACTCATAAACATTGCAAAAAGGATAATAGGTATAGCGGTGAAAAAAGGAAACCCGAAAAAGATAAGAGGGATTGAAGATATAGCAAAGGAAGGGGTAAAGTTCGTAAACAGACAGTATGGATCCGGAACTCGAATCCTTTTTGATACGCTTATTTCTCAAAAGGGCATTCCAAAGGAAAAGATAGACGGATACGATAGAGAAGAGTCTTCCCACACAAGGGTAGGAATAATGATAAAGGAATCAATTGCGGACTGCGGATTGACAACATTCAGTGTGGCAAGACTTTTTGACCTCGATTTCATACCCCTTGCGGAGGAAGATTTTGATCTCCTCGTATCCGAGGAGTTTGTTAAGGACGCTAAATTTGAGACCATATATGATATAATCACATCTGGGGAGTTCAAAAAGAAGCTAGAGATTATCGGAGGCTACAATTTAGCCGACACAGGAAAGATAAAGTATGTTAAAAGATAGGTTCGAAAGGCGGATCAACTACTTAAGGATATCGATTACCGATAGGTGTAACCTTAAATGTAGATACTGTGTAGACGGAAAGGTACCCTTCGTGCCGCATAGCGAAATCCTATCTTACGAAGAAATCACCAGATTTGTAAGGGTATGTTCGAAATTGGGAATAACGAAGGTAAGACTCACAGGCGGAGAACCTCTTCTGAGAAAGGGCCTTTCACTGCTTATTAGGAGTTTAACGTCTATTGAAGGGATAGAGGACATAAGCCTTACAACGAACGGAGTACTTCTGGAAGAAAAAATTTCGGAACTTAAGGAATGTGGCTTAAAAAGGATAAATGTGAGCCTGGACACTTTAAAGAAGGACCGTTTCAGATACATAACGGGTTTTGACGAAATAGAAAAGGTTATAAGGGGAATAGAAAAAGCCCTCCTTTTTGGGCTTAGACCTGTAAAGATAAACACGGTCATCATAAAAGGCATAAACGATGACGAAGTTGTCGACTTTGTTGAGATTGCCAGTAGGCTTGACTTGGAGATAAGGTTCATAGAATTTATGCCCTTCGGGGAAGAAGGCTTCTGGACGGAAGAGAGAGTAGTTCCGACAGAGCTTATAAGAAAACGGATAGAGGAGCATTTCGAACTTGAACCGGATTTAAACTCTGAACAGGGACCGGCTGTGGTTTACAGGATAAAAAACGGAAAAGGCAAGGTGGGCTTTATAAGTCCGGTCTCCTCCCACCTATGCACAAGTTGTAACAGAATCCGCTTAACTTCCAGAGGTAGGATAAAGCCCTGCCTTTTTTCAGATGTGGAATATGATTTAAAAAGTGCCTTAAGGAGCGGAGCTTCTGACGAAGAAATAGAAAGGCTTATTGTGAAGGCTGTAAAAGAAAAACCGGAAAGGAAGGAAGAACATGGCCTCATAAGGAAATGCCAGAGAAGTTTAAGACATATCGGAGGCTAGTGTGAAACTTACCCATATAGATGAAGAAGGCAAGGCAAGAATGGTAGATGTAAGCGGAAAAGAAATCACACTCAGGCAGGCTAAAGCGTACGGGTGTGTGAAAATGTCGAAGAGCACGTACGAGCTTCTAAAAAGAGGGGAAGGACCAAAAGGAGACATTTTGGGAACTGCCCGACTTGCCGGAATAATGGCTGCAAAGAAAACTCATGAGCTTGTCCCTCTTTGCCATCCGCTTCTTCTATCCCACGTAGAGATAGAGTTTAGCTTAAATGACGTGGAATCAGCCCTAGAGATAGAAAGCACGGTAAAATGCGAAGGCAAAACCGGCGTTGAGATGGAGTCCCTCACAGCTGTCCTTGTGAGTGCGCTTACTGTCTACGACATGCTAAAAGCCGTGGATAAAAGGATTGTGCTCGGTCCTTTTTATCTTATTGAAAAAGAAGGCGGCAAAAGCGGAAGGTTCGTAAGATGAATAAGGGAAGGGTAATATCAGTGAACACAAGTGAAAAAAAGGGAGAAAAAAAAAGGAACGTCAATAATGCTTTTCTCGTTAAAGACAAGGGCCTTCAAGGAGACGGACACTTCGGGTTTATGCATAGACAGGTAAGCCTTCTCTCAATCGAAAGTATTGAGAAGATGAGAAATCTTGGACTGGATGTGGGACCAGGAGATTTTGCGGAAAATATAACAACAGAAGGGCTCGACTTATCATCTCTTACTTTAGGAAAGAAACTTAAAGTGGGTGAAAGAGTTATTCTCCGCGTGACCCAGATCGGAAAAGAGTGTCACGAAAGGTGTGCCATTTACTATATGGCGGGTGACTGCATAATGCCAAAAGAAGGAATCTTTGCCGAAGTTATTGAGGGCGGTGTGGTGAAAGTTGGAGATCCCATTGAGGTCATAGAGTGAAGTACAAAGCCGCAATAGTAACGGTAAGTGATAAAGGGTCAAGGGGTGAAAGGGAAGATAAAAGTGGACCTTCTGTAAGAGCTCTCTTAGAAGATAAATACCTTGTCGAAAAGATAATTGTCGTTCCGGATGAGGAAGAGACGATCTCTACCACAATAGCAAAACTTATCGATGAGGAAGGAATAGACCTAGTTATCACCACAGGGGGAACAGGGATTAGTCCCCGGGACGTGACTCCTGAGGCAACAAAAAGAGTGATAGAAAAAGAACTTCCCGGTTTCTCAGAGATTATGAGGGTAGAGAGTTATAAAATAACTCCCCATGGCATAATCTCGCGGGGAATATGTGGAATAAGGAAGAAAAGTCTCATAATAAATTTACCGGGAAGTCCTAAGGCAGCAAAAGAATGTCTCTCTTTTGTTATTGATGCAATACCGCATACCCTTTCCAAGCTTAAAGGTTCAACGGAAGAATGCGGTACTTGAATGGGTAGATGATCCCTCTTGTCGTAAAGAAGGAAAAGATTGGTCCGATTCTTGCGAGACATCCCTGGGTCTACTCTAAAGCTCTCCTTTACGTTCCGGATGGACTAAGGCCTGGAACTCCGGTAAAACTTGTAGACGAAAGCGGAAAATTCATTGCAACCGGTTACTTTAATTCCTACTCTCAGATCTCGGTGAGAGTATGGGGATACGATGAGTCTGAAAAAGTCGATAGGAATTTTTTCAAGAAAAGGATCGCAAACGCCCTCTGGGTGAGGAAAAGATACGTAGAGAATACCGATACTAACGCCTATAGACTTGTAAATAGCGAAGGTGACATGCTTCCCGGACTTGTTGTGGACAAATACGCGGACTACCTTGTTATACAGTTTCACACAAAAGGAATGGACCAATGGAGAAATGAAATCATTGAAGCGTTAGAGGAGATTGTAAGACCGAAAGGAATCTATGAGAGATCAGAGATATACACTAGTCAGAACGAAAAACCTGAAGAGAAATACGGCGCGATCCGTGGAAAAATCCCAGACCTCATAAAAATTAGAGAAAATGGTCTTAATTTTTTGGTCGATCTCAAAAGGGGTCAAAAGACAGGGTTTTTCCTAGATCAGAGGGACAAGAGGAAAGCGTTTCTGAAGTATGCAAGGGACGCGAAAGTTTTGAACTGTTTTTCCTACACGGGCGGTTTTGCGGTCTACGCTCTTGCAGGGGGAGCAAAAAGCGTAATAAACATAGACACCTCAAGCGACGCCCTAGAACTGGCAAAGGAAAATGTGAGAATCAACGGTTTTAAGACAGAAAGGATGGAGAACATAAAGGGTGATGTAAAAAAAGTGTTTAGGGATCATAAAGAGACTTACGATGCGATAGTCCTCGATCCACCAGCTTTTATAAAGGAAAGAACGAAAAAAGAAAGAGGGGTTTTAGGCTATAGGTACATAAATAGAAAGGCAATGGATCTTCTTATAGATGGGGGGATACTCGTCACCTGCTCCTGTTCGTACCACCTGGGCTTAGAGGAGTTTAGGCGCCTTTTAATCGATGTTGCGACAAAGGCAAAATCTTCTTTCCGGATACTTGAAGTCTATACCCACGGGATTGACCATCCCGTCCCACTTCCCTTCGTCGAAGGAGAGTACTTGAAATGCTTTTTTTTGCAATGTTTCAAAAACTAAAGAACTGGAGAGCAAAAGCCGTAGAAAGAGGTATCGTGAAATTGTCATCAAGTCTTGTGGAGAAGAATTCAGTGAGGGTAGAGACTAAAGAGACGAGAATACAACTTTCAATATCTACTTTTGCGAAAAATAGGAATAGAAGGCTTGCCAAAAAAAAGACCATCGAACCTTCCAGTGATTTCCCTCTCCACCTTTTTTTACCGAATCTGCGCCCAAAGGATGCGGCAAGCGGATCGCAAAATGAAAGGACAAAGAGGGAAAGAATCGCAGCTTCACTCTCAAAGAGTAGGATTACGAAAATTGATGCCAGAAGGAAGTAAAAACTTCCAGTTGGTCTTTTACTTTCCTTTGTCTTTAGTAACCTTTCGACTATTCTGACTTTTATCCCCCCTTTTATCCTAAAAAGCTCAAAAATCGAAATAGTAACGAATGCCATTAGCGAAAGGACAAAGGCAAAATCCCTACCGAAAAAGATGTATGAGAAGGGAATTAAAGAACCGGAAGTGTGAAATATATTTCTCAAAACCATATTTTGTGATAAATAACTTCACCGGGTTCGTAGACTATGACAACCTTCCTTTTTATTTTTTTTACTTTGTATACGCTACTACACGTCCATTTCTTTCTCAAGCTAAGAAGCGCCATAAAGCTACCCCATCTTTTCTCGTTTCTTGTGTCGTTTATTTTTTTGGTTTTAATCTTATCCCCTGTCCTTATGAGGATCTTAGAGAGAGAAAGTTACGAGAAAGAAGCGATCTTTGTTGGATATTTGGGTTACTCATGGATGGCGTTCATTTTTCTCTTTTTCTCTTCCTCAGTCATCTTCGATCTTTCTATTGTCGTTTTTGGTATCTTACAGAAAAGACGCATATTTTCCATTCCTAGGCTCGAGTTTCTTGTCCCCCTTTTTTTTTCTCTCGTCCTTGTAATTTACGGGTTTTTCGAGGCAAAAGAAGTAAAAATCGAAAGGCTTGTTTTAAAAACTGAAAAACTGCCAAAAGATACCATATCCGTACGAATCGTTCAGATATCGGACCTTCATCTAGGTATAATGACGAAGGATCGCGACCTAGAGGAGTGTCTAAAAAAGATAAACCATCTAAAACCTGATATCCTTGTCGCGACAGGGGATATAGTTGATGGACATCCTGATAAGATTAATCGTTTCGTTGAGTCTTTCTTATCCATCAAACCGACATACGGCAAATTCGCGGTTACTGGAAACCATGAGTACTATATTGGTTTGGATGGAGCAAAGGTATTTTTTGAAAAAGCGGGCTTCAAGCTCTTAGCGAACGAATCCGAAAGGATAAGGAATGGGATATCAATCGTTGGTATCGATGATCTATATTCAAGCGCGGGGCTTGAGAGAGCGCTTCTTGAAAATCTGAATCCTAACGATTTTAAGATTCTTATCAAGCATAGACCGATTGTAATCGAAGATTGTGTGGGACTATTCGACATTCAGCTTTCCGGACATACACATGGTGGTCAGATCTTTCCCTTTTCTCTTATAACTCGTGCATTTTTTAAACACATAAGTGGACATAAGATTCTCGGCAGAGGCTCTCACCTTTACGTTTCGAGAGGACTCGGTACATGGGGTCCTCCGATTAGATTTTTGGCCCCACCCGAGATAACTGTGATAGATTTGGAAAAAACCTCTTGACATGTTAAGTGTAGTTTAGTAGTTTAAGTGAAACTTAACATGGTAGACCTCGGAATGAAGTTACGGCAACTTAGGGAAGCCAAAGGCCTTACGTTACGGGAGTTATCGTTGCGGGTTGGTTGTACGCCTGCGTTTATTTCCCAAGTCGAGAATGGAAAAACTGAGCCTTCGATATCCACGTTGAAAAAGATAGCAAGCGCACTGGGCGTAAATATAGTCGATTTCTTTATGGATAATGTGAATGATGAAGATGTGGTTACGAAAGAAGAGGATAGAATTGATATCCATCTTAAAAGGTGGGATGCGAAGATCCAGTCTCTCGTCAAAAATGTAACAAACAAGAGAATGCAACCTTTCTACACCGTAATAAAACCGGGGGGTGGTTCACACGGGATGTACTCTCATGACGGCGAGGAGTTCGGCTTCGTTATAAAAGGGGAGATGGTACTAAGACTAAATGATAAAACACACATCATAAGGCAGGGGGAAAGTTTTTACTTTTCGTCTAGGATTCCCCACGATTGGGTAAATGAGGGGAAAGAGGAAGTCCACATAATATGGGTTATTACTCCACCGACCTTCTGAGGAGGGACTATGGGATTTTTTGATGGTTTAAAGGATCATTACGGAAGGCTTAAATTCTTCATAAACGGTGAATGGGTCGAATCGAAATCGAATGAAGTATTCTACGATACGGATCCTGGAAAAGGAGAAGAGATCGCAGAAGTACCAATCGCTACTGAAGAAGAGGTGGAGTATGCGATCGAATCCGCGTACCAGGCTTTCAAAAAATGGAGGGAAGTTCCCTTCAGAGACAGGGCTGACTATATAAACAGACTTCGGGCCAAATTTGAAGAACGGCACGAAGCGCTCTCGAAAATCCTCTCCCAGGACCACGGAAGGGCCATTAGGGACTCAAGGGGAACGTTGGATAGGGTTATCGAAAACATAGAATCGGCATCAGGTGCACTATATAGCTTTTATAAGGGAGAATACGTTCAGCAACTTGCGCAAGGAATAGACTGTTACATGCTCTGGGAGCCTGTTGGCGTTTTTCTCATAATAACACCAGGAAACATACCGATGCATGCATGGTCCTCCTTTGTACCATACGCTTTGGCTTGCGGCTGCACTGTTGTGGTGTCACCGAGTTGGCAGTGTCCTCTCGCTTCGGAGGCCGTATTTAGGGCATGTGATGAAGTAGGCTTGCCTAAGGGAGTATTAAATTTAATCCACATCGGGAAGAAATTTGAACTTAATCACAGAATAATAACTGACAAAAGGATAGCGGGTTTGGGATTCATAGGTTCGTCCGCAGTTGGGAAGATGCTGTATGATCTTTGCGGAAAGCTAGGTAAAAGAGCATCCATAAACGGAAACGGAAAAAATTACATAGTCGTGGAGGAGGATGCCAATATCGATGAGGCTTGTGTCTATCTTTTGAGGGGCTGTTTCGGTATGTCCGGACAGAGGTGCCTTGGATCGGACAACGTCGTAATTATAGGGAAGATTTACGAAGAACTCAAAGAAAAGTTTGTGGAGGCGGCAAAAAGGATGAAAGTCGGATACGGACTTTTGGAAGAGACTGAGATGGGACCTATGACGACGGAAGAGAATAAAAAGAGAGTGATAAACTTTATCGAAAAGGGGGTGGAAGAGGGAGCAAAACTTATCCTTGACGGAAGGGGCTTAAAAGTTGAAGGTTATGAAAAGGGTTACTTTTTAGGGCCAACGATCTTTGAGGATGTTCATCCCGACATGGAGATCGCAAAGATTGAATCTTTTGGTCCTGTTGCAAACCTTATGCGGGCAAGCTCTCTAGATGAGGCCATAGAGTGGATAAACTCAAAGACCGAGTACGGACATTCTGCCTGCCTTATAACGGAAAGTGGAAGAAAGGCACGGAAATTTGTAAAGGAGTGTAATGTCGGCAATATAGGAATAAATGTAGGTATTCCGCAGCCATATGCGTTCTTTCCTCTGGGCTCGAAGAAGGAATCGTTTTATGGGATTGCGAAATCTAGATTCGATTCGGTACGGCTCTTTCTCGATCAAAAGACAGTTACAGTAAGATGGGCATAAAAAATCATAAAAAACATGGAAAGGGGGAAAAAGACATGTGTGATACTTGTAATATTACGAGAAGAGACTTTTTAAGGACAATTTTCGTTGGCGGGGCCGCCTTAGGTTTAGGGTTATTCGATGGAGGGATAAAGGTTTTAAACGCCCAGACGACAAATATCAGGTTCAGCACCTGGCATCCTCCTGTGGGAAGGGAGGTAAAGACTGTTTGGGTTCCCATGCTTGAAGAATTGAAAAGGAGGAGCGGAGGAAAAATCGCATATACCATGTATGCTGGAGCGGCGCTGGGTAAAGGTCCGGAGCATTATGACATAGTTGCCAAGGGGCTTTCGGATATGGGTTATTTTACGGCGACGTGGACGCCAGGAAGGTTCCCTTTAACGGATGTTCTATCTTTAGCTGTATGGATTGATGGAAAGGACATAGCGGCCGATATTGGTAACGCCGTTTATCAAAGGATTTTAAAAGACGAATTCAAGGATGTAAAGATCATAGAGCTTAATGGATGCATCCAGTCTTTTATCTGGACAAAGAAGCCCATATCTAAACTCGCTGATCTTAAAGGTCTAAAGATCAGGTCCCCCGGGGGCCACCAGACCCATTATATTAAAGCTTTAGGGGCTGAGCCCGTTTTTATGCCACTTGGTGAGGTCTATATGGCTATGGAGACTGGGACCGTAGATGGACTTGTGACTTGTCCTCCGCTTATCGAAGGCTTTAAGCTCTATGAAGTTGCAAAGCACGCAACTATTCTAACTTTTGGATGTGTTTCTGAAGGTGTTGCGATTAACCTTAAGTTCTGGGAGAGGCTTCCGGATGATCAGAAAAAGTTAATAGAGGAAGTCTGTTCAAATCCTTTCAGAACAACAGGAGGCCTGACGAGAGAAGTTTATAAGGAGATAATGAAGAATATCGCTGCGCATGGTGTGAAGTTCGTCGAACTTTCAAAGGCAGAAGCCAGCGAGTGGTACAAAAGATTCCAGGACGTAACAAGAGCATGGGTAAGGGATCTTGAGGCAAAAGGGCTTCCTGCAAGAAAGGCTGTGGCGATAATGAATGAAGAGTGTGAGAAAAGGGGTATTGAACTTGTAGCCTGTCCGCCCGAGTTTAAGAAACTTTAAAAAATGGAGCGGATCCAGAATTTAATTCAGAAAATTACATATCTTTCATGCATTGGGGGGATGTTCTTTGCCATCCCCCTAATGTTTATCACCACATTTGACGCAATGGGCAGATCCTTCTTTTCCAAACCTCTTCCTGGGGCGGTTGAGCTTTGTGAGTATATGCTCTGTGTTATAGTACTTTTAGGTGCTGGATACACGCAGCAGATAAAAGGCCATGTAGGTGTTGACTTTGTAACAAGCCGACTCTCGCCTCAACGAAGAAGGATAATCCAGTTGATCACAAATGTGCTTTCCATGATTGTAATTTCCATACTCACATATCAGGGACTTACCCAGGCACTGGAAGAGAAGACTGTTTCGGACATGTTAAGGATTCCCCAGAAACCTTTTAGATTTTTAGTCTTCGTTGCCGGATTACTTCTTTTGGCGGAATTCTCCGTGGAATTTTTACGTCTCTTAAGGAAAAGAGAAGAGGGGTAGGATGGATCCAGTACTTTTCGGTGTTTTGGGATGTATTCTCGTTGTAGTTCTTCTTCTTTTAGGGATGCCTATCGCCTTCCTTATGATGTTTGTCGGATTTTTCGGGATTTGTGTTCTCTCTTCATTCGAGGCAGCACTTGGCGTTCTGGGTAGAACCATATATGAAGTGGCTTCCCACTATCCTTACACCATAATCCCCCTTTTTGTCCTTATGGGAAGTTTTGCTACCCAGGCTGGTATAACGGCAGAACTTTACGATGCCTTTGATAAGTGGCTAAGAAGGTTGCCCGGAGGGCTTGGGATTGCAACAATCGGTGCCTGTGCAGGTTTTGCAGCTGTCAGTGGATCCTCTGTTGCTGCAACAGCAGCTATGGGAAATATTGCCCTTCCGCAAATGAGGAGGTTCAACTACCATCCAAGGCTCGCAACGGGCGTAATAGCAGCGGGAGGTACGCTGAGTTTTCTTATACCACCCAGTCTCGGATTTGTAATTTACGGGATGCTCACAGAGCAATCGATAGGAAAGCTTCTTGTCTCAGGGATTCTCCCCGGAATGTTCCTTGCTCTCTCTTATATGCTCGTTGTCTTTGTGCAAGTTAAAATAAATCCATCCCTTGCCCCGAAGATATTAGAAAGCGTTCCGCTTGGAGAAAAAATTAAGGCACTAAAAGGGGTTTGGGAAGCGCTTCTAGTCTTTTTCATAGTCATGGGGGGAATTTACTTTGGCTTTATAAATCCAACGGAGGCAGGTGGCCTCGGTGCTTTTGCGCTCTTCGTTTTGACCCTCATCAAAAGAAAACTGACGTTCAAAGGGCTATTCACTGCCCTTCTTGAAATGGCAAGAATTTCAACTTTTGTCCTTTTTCTCGTTGCCGGTGCTACGATCTTTAGTTATTTCCTCGCTCTTTCCACAATTCCTAGCATCGTTTCCGAATGGATTGGTTCCCTCCCACTATCGAGGTACCTGATCCTAATAATCGTTATTCTCATTTACCTCCTTCTTGGGTGTTTTCTTGACGCTGTGTCAATGATGGTTCTTACGCTTCCTGTCATATTTCCGGTGATTGTGGCATTAAAATTCGATCCCATCTGGTTTGGGGTTGTAGCAGTTCTCATGATGGAGGCCGGGCTTATTACCCCACCTGTTGGACTAAACGTATATACGCTTGCGGGAATGGTAAAAGACGTACCCATGTTCGAAATATTCAAGGGCGCAGCTCCTTTCCTTTTTTCCATATTTATTGTTGTCGCACTGGTTATTCTTTTTCCCCAAATAGCACTCTTCCTTCCAACACTCATGGGTAGGTAAAAAGTGGAGAAAATAAGATTCATCCTAAACAATGCTGATTGTGAAGTTTGGGTCGAAAAAAAAGAAACCCTGCTTTACACTTTGAGGGAGAGGCTTAAAATAAAAAGCGTAAAAGAGGGATGTGGGATAGGGGAGTGTGGTGCCTGTACGGTTCTTGTAGATGGAAAAGCCGTCTATTCCTGCCTCACCTTGGCAAAAAAGGTAAAAGGAAAACATGTAAAGACGGTCGAATATTTGTCCAGCCGTGGACTCCATCCCCTTCAGGAAGCATTTATAAAGCACGGGGCTGTCCAGTGCGGTTTTTGTACACCTGGAATGATCATATCTGCCTATGCGCTCCTTAAAAAAAACAGAAATCCTACGCTTGAAGATATAAAACTTGCAATAAGTGGTAATTTGTGTAGGTGTACGGGGTATATACAAATCGTGGAGGCAATAGCAAGCGTATCAAAGATGATCGAAGAGGACGAAGGGATAGATTTCTCCGAAAGTGTAACGAAAACGAAAGATGAGATCCTTTTTGAACTTTCAGAGATAAAAGAACTAAATATCGTGGCAGGAGGTACGGACCTCCTTTTGAGGCTGAGGGGTAAAGAGATGGAGAGTGAACTTCTCGACATAACATGCTGCCCCGATCTAAAAGGAGTGAAAGAGGAAAACGGAAAGGTAGTGATAAAGGCATCGACTACGTATGATGAGCTTTCTGAGAGCGAAGTACTTAGAAAATATGCGCCATCTGTAAGTTTTGCTTCTTCGAAGGTTGGAAGCCCCCAGATAAGGAACATGGGTACCATAGGTGGAAACATCATAAATGCATCACCGGCTGCGGATTCTATACCTGCCCTTATGATTCATAACGCGTTGTGTAAGCTGGAATCCAAAAAAGGCGAAAGGACGATTCCCCTAGAACAATTTATACTCTCACCCTACAAAACTTCTATAGAAAAAGGAGAGCTTTTGACCCAGATAGAACTCGAAAAACTTGAAGGATTTAAGGAAGGGTACGTCAAAGTAGCAAAAAGGGAGGCGCTTTCTATATCGAGGGTCTCTTTTGCCTATGCAATAAAAGAAAAAGACGGAAGATTTGAGGATGTACGGCTTGCGATAGGGTCTTGTACACCTACACCGTTTAGAGCGAAGTCCTTTGAGGAAAGGCTTATAGGAAGGGAAAAAAATGAAAAAGTAATAAAGGAATTACTGAGTTTAGTTTTCGACGGAATACTCAGTGTCTCCGGAGATCGACCGTCATTCAGATACAAGTTTCCCGTAATTAGGGATATTTTGATTCGAATCTTTACTTAAGTAGCCATGCCCATCGAAAAGCAAATAGAAAAAATAGATGCCTACGCTAAAGTGAAAGGAGAGGCAAGATACGCAGCCGATTTTTACATGGAAGGTCTGATCTACGGTGCCATTCTACGAAGCAAAAGACCCCACGCGTTGATAAAAAAAATAGATACAAGGAAAGCAGAATCATTAGACGGAATCTTGCGAATCATCCAAGCCAAGGATGTCCCTGGAGAAAATTCATTTGGAATAATTAGGAAGGATCAGCCTTTGCTCTGCGATAAAAAAGTAAGATTTGTGGGAGATGCGATACTCATAGTTCTCGCAGAAAAGGAATCTTTAGCCAGGAAAGCAGTTGATCTTATAGATGTAGAGTACGAGGATCTAGAGGTGATAAATGATCCACTTGTGGCAGAGAGATCTTCAACTTTGATCCATGAAAGCGGAAATCTTCTCACAGAGAAGTTTGTGATAAAGGGTGATGTTGATTTAGGTTTCGATGCTTCCGACATAATTGTCGAAAGGACTTACAAAACAACTTGGCTAGATCACGCCTATCTCGAACCCGAGGCAGCATTCGGCTTTATGGACGAGAAAGGAAGAATAGTAATCTACTCCTCCACTCAGAACGTCCACTACAAAAGAAAAGAGATCTCAAGGATTCTAAAGATTCCGGAAGAGAAAATAAGAATTATCCAGGCCGAGACGGGGGGTGGTTTCGGAGGAAAACTCGACATGACTGTGGAAGGTTACGTCGCCCTCTCCGTCTTCCACACGGGGCGTCCGGTACTCATAAGGTACACGAGGGAAGAGAGTTTTCTTGTGAATACGAAAAGACATCCGCTGATCATCACGTACAAAACTGGAGCAAAAAAAGACGGAACTCTCCAAGCGGTAAAGGTTGATATTGTAGGCGATACTGGAGCCTATGCCTCGTACGGTGAGACAGTATGCCTTAGAGCAGCCATACATGCGACAGGTCCTTATGAGGTGCCAAATGTATACGTAAGAAGCCGAATGTTCTATACCAATAACCAGATCTCAGGTGCCATGAGAGGATTTGGGGTTCCTCAAGTTGCGTTTGCGCATGAATCCCAAATGGATATTTTGGCCGAGCAACTCTCAATAGATCCCCTTTATATAAGGATGAAGAACGGTTTAAGGAAAGGTTCAAAAACCGCCACATCCCAGGTTCTAGAATCGAGTGTGGGATATTTGGAGACCTTAAAAAGAATAGAACCTATTTGGACTGCGAGAAATAGAAAAAAGAACAGGGGATTCGGCTTAGGATCGATGTTTTACGGGATAGGGAACACGGGCATTCCTAACCCGTCTTTTTCAGTCTTAAGACTTAGCGAAGATGGAAAGATTATTCTCTATACGGGAGCTTGCGACATTGGCCAAGGTTCGAATACAGTATTTTTACAGGTCCTGTGTGAGGTAATAGGGATAGAACCGACCGATGTGGAAATAGTGCACGCAGATACTGATTTCACAAAGGATGCGGGCTCAACTTCCGCAAGCAGACAAACTTACATTTCCGGTAGGGCGACTTACAATGCAGCGTTAAAACTGAGGGAATTTTTAGAAGCTGAAGGATTCTACAGAGGCAGAAGTTTAAAGGAAATAGCTAGAAAACATAAAGAATCTGGTAGCTTCGTATTTGAGGGATTTTTCGATCCGCCAACCACACCTTTAGATCCGCAAACATCGGCCGGAAAACCGTACGCCACATACGCCTACGCGACACACATGACAGAAGTTGAAGTCGATAGTGCAGTAGGTTACGTAAAGGTTATCAAGGTCTATGCCGCTCATGATGTGGGATGTGTGATCAACAAAGAAGGCGTAAAAGGACAGATATGCGGAGGAATCGCGATGGGGATAGGTTTTGCTCTAATGGAAGAGTATGTGCCCCAAAGGACAAGATCATTCAGTGACTACTACATCCCGACCTCCCTCGATATGCCGGAAGTGGAGATATTCCTTGTCGAAGATGAGGAACCCACAGGGCCTTTCGGAGCAAAAGGTGTTGGTGAGCCCGCTCTAATACCGCAAGCGGCAAGCATCGTAAACGCGATATACGATGCTACTGGAATACGGCCTTACGAACTCCCCTGCGACATAGAAAGACTGAAACTTTTGATGGAGAAAAAAGGAGGTGCCTAGAATGGGGGATATGCTCATAAAAAATATCGGGATGGTTTTTACAGGCGACATCGAAAAGCCATTAATAGATAAGAAGTGCTCGATCGTTATAGAATCCGGAAAGATAAAAAAGATAATTTTTGAAGATATCCAATACGAAGGCCTAACAGTAGACGCCCGTGGTATGACTGTATGTCCGGGATTCATAGACTCCCATTCTCACCCCGTCTTTGGAGATTATACCCCGCGCCAAAACCAGATAGGCTTCATAGAAAGCTCCCTTCATGGAGGAGTCACTTCAATGATCTCTGCGGGAGAGGTTCATCTTCCAGGACGACCAGTAGATCCGGACGGAGTCAAAGCTTTAGCAGTCCTTGCACGGAAATCTTTTGAAAGGTTAAGACCTTCTGGTGTTAAGGTTTACGGTGGCGCCTTGATTCTGGAAAAAGGCTTAAAGGAAGAAGATTTCCGGGAGCTAAGAGATAAGGGGGTCTGGCTTGTTGGAGAGATCGGCCTTGGCAGTGTGAAGACGGCAAGTGAAGCAAAGGAGATGGTGGAATGGGCGAAAAAGTACGGAATGAAGGTTCTTATGCATGTTGGCGGAACTTCTATTCCGGGAAGTTCAACAGTAAGTTGCGAAGATGTGCTAATCGTCAAACCACATGTGTGCTGCCATCTAAACGGGGGTCCAACAAGTATTGCTTTCTCAGAGGCAAAAAAGATCATCGATGAGACAGACTGTGCGATAGAGATAGTACATTGCGGGAATTTTTACACTGCGTTCCAAATAGCGAATTATATGAAAGAGAAAAACTCCCTAAATCGACTCATTCTAGGAAACGATGCACCATCGGGAACAGGTGTAATTCCATTAGGAATATGGCGTATGGTCAACTTTCTTTCTTCCCTTTGCGGAATACCGGCAGAGATAGCTGTCTCGTTCGCAACGGGAAACACACAGAAAGTCTTCGGGCTCACCCACGGCATGATAAAGGAAGGGATGGATGCTGACATCCAGATAATAGATGCCCCAATGGGCTCCCAGGGTAAAGATGCAAAAAGCGCAATAGAAGCGGGTGATATACCAGGCATCGCAATGGTTATAGTAGATGGGCAAATAAGGGTAAAGCCGAGCAGAAACACGCCACCACCTGCAACAATAATGTGAGGTGAGTATGAAGGTAGATACTCAAAAATGCATAGGATGCGGTCTGTGTGAGGAGGTATGTCCTTTAGAAGTAATCCAGGTACATGAAAAAAAAGCGAAAATAGCTGAAGGATGCTGCGAGTGTAAAACCTGTCTTAAAGTTTGCCCTGAAGATGCCCTCCGTCCAGATGAAAAGTACGAAGGAGAAAAATGCACCGCATGTCCTGTAATGTGTGTCATTCCAGAAGGATATTTTGGGGCTTGCAAAAGGTATGTCAATGAGAAAGGAAAAGTAGTGAGAAAGGGAAGGATCCATACCTACGAAGAGGTCAAAGACATAATAAAAGGGGAGGAAGATGCCTTAATTGAAGAACCTTTAATACTTGGCATAGGGAGTGGTACGACGTACCCTGATTTCAGACCTTCCCCATTCATAGTAAGCGGCATACGGGAGGGGACGGAAATAGTCACAGTTGTTACGGAGGCTCCTCTTAGCTATAGTGGACTGAAGCTAAAAATTGACACGGATCTATACATAGGAGAGGAGACAAAAAGCGTATACGTCCTAAAAAAAGGACGGAGAAAAATAGGGCACGTATGTACCGAAGAATATGGATCTAAAATGATCTCGCTTGGCGGAGTTAACATACTTACATCGAAGGATGGTCTTTTTGCTGCAAAAACGATCTATGAGATACTTCTTGGCAGATGGGTCAAACTTTACGTTGAAGACGGCGCAACGGTTGAAATTTCTCTAGGTAAAACACCGGTCGTGGATGGGAAAAAAGAGGAAGTCATGAGGGTCGGATGTGGAAGTGCCACAACGGGACTTTTCGCGCCTACAATGATGGAAGCTGCAGATGAGATCATCATACTCGATGGTCATATAACCGGGCTTTTTAGCGAACATCCATCAGGAAGATACCTTGGTAAGAAAAGATCGCCGATCTACATAAAGGGAAAGAAGAGCACAGATGGAAGGTACTTCCTTAATAAAGGAAGGGGAATAGGGGGCACCGACATAGAAAGACCTCTTGACGTCATAGAGTATGTCGACTGGGAGAAGGCAAAAGAGGGGCTAACCCTCCTAATTACCGAAACAACAGGAACCTTCTACGCATATTTTCGGTTAAAGGGGAAAGAATTCGTTGAAGAGCCACCGCCGAAGGAAGCTTTACGATTTATAGAGCTTCTTAGGAGTTCCTGTGAGAAGTCGAAAGTCAGTGCGCTCTTTTCTGCGGGAATTGGAGGTTCCGCTAGGGCAGGAGTTACGAAGAATCCTTTAAGGTTGACAAGGGCTGTTCATGAAGGAAAGGTGAGAATAACAATAGGTGGCGCAAGACCTTTTGTTTTTCCTGGGGGCGGCATAAATTTTCTCGTGGATGTGGAAAAGATAAAGTACGGAAGTATTTACCTTTCCCCCACCCCTTCTTTCATTCTTCCAATCGAATACACGATGAGAAGAGAGACCTTCGAGGAGATCGGTGGTCATATAGAGGCTTTAAGACCGGTTGAAGAGGTTCTAAATATGGGAAAATGATAGTGGATATCGGTCCCACAACTTTGGTTGCGAGTTTCAAAAAGGATGGAAAAAGACTAGATCTTGATCGATCATACTTAGAGGAAAGAGTAAAAAGTATTCTTTCTGAGCTACGGGATGTCCTTCCCCTTTTAAAAGTTAAGGCCTATCTCATTAAGAAGACGAGTGCCCTACCAGATGTGGCAAAAAAAATGATAAATGCATGTATGCTTGTCGATGGTAAGACACTAACACCTATGGCTGCTGTTGCAGGTGCCGTCTCTGACGTGCTCATAGAAAGGGTAATCGAGGACTGGGACGTGGACTTCGCTTATATAAATAACGGTGGTGACATCTCCGCATATTCGAAAAGGAAAACGTATTTTAGGATAAAAGTTGCAGATATTAACTCCTCCACCTTAATCGATCCTATCTTTGTCCTTTCCGGACTCGAAAGGGTGGGTGTTGCAACGAGTGGTTTTGGAGGTAGGAGCTTTACTTTGGGGATATGTGATCTAGTGACAGTCTTTGCGGAAAGTGGAGCTATTGCTGATGCATCTGCAACATTCATATGCAATGCTACGTACGTAGACTCGCCTTCGGTGAAAAAAAAGAGGGCAAAGGATCTAGACCCGCTTTCAGACCTCGATGAAGAGGTTGTTGTTTTTAGGGGAAAACTCACCTACCCGGAGATGAAAAAAGCTTTAGAAAGTGGTTTAGATGTTGCGTATAAGCTAAAAAAATCTAAGGTGATTTTTGATGCCTATTTAAGGATAGGAGATCTATCTGGCACAACAATAAACGAAGACTCAAGAAATATAAAAATGGAGGGTCAGGATGGAGATACGAAAAATAGTAACAGTAATCGAGGAGATATACGCGGATGGTGAAAAAAAAGTGGAGAAACCAATAAAAAAAGTTGCGGCCATAGCTGTTATCAAGAATCCGTATGCGGGAAAGTACGAAGAAGACCTCACACCCCTTATAGACTTTAGCGAAGAGATCGGTAAGATACTTTCTCAAAAAGCCGTCTCTGCCCTAAGTGGAGAGGTTGAAAGTTACGGCAAAGCTTGCATCGTTGGCGAAAAAGGCGAACTTGAGCACGCGGCGGCTCTCCTCCATCCAAAATTGGGAACTCCACTTAGAGAGGCGGTAGGTGGTGGAAAGGCCATAATTCCTTCTGCAAAAAAGATAGGTGGCATGGGAGCAAGTATTGATGTGCCTCTGCACTACAAAGATGCGGCTTTTGTCAGATCCCACTTTGATGCCATGACCGTTTCTATTGCTGATGCCCCAAAATCCGATGAGATAGTACTCGTTATTTGCGTGACGGACGGCGGAAGACCCCATCCACGGGTTGGGGGCCTAAAAAAAGAGGAAGCAAAAAAAGAAGACGGATTAAGATAGACCTCTATTGACCTTTGCTTCGCTTTGTGCTATTTTTTTCCCATAGATAGCACCAACTTTTGGTGGTTACTGATCTTTGAGGGATAAGATGGATCATCTTAAAGCCATAGTCGATTACGGAATTATAGGAGCGCTTGTCCTTATGAGTGTCGTTTCGGTGGGAGTAGGACTGGAAAGGAGGAATTTTTACAAAAGTCTTAATCTGAGAAGCTTCAAGGACAAAAAAGAGCTAGAACTTGCCCTTATGAAGAGACTCCACGTGATAGCAACCATAGGGAGCAACGCACCCTACGTTGGCCTTCTTGGAACTGTGCTCGGGATAATGATCACTTTTGCAACCATAGGAAAAGAAGGGATCGCAGATACATCAAAGATAATGACAGGGCTAGCCTTGGCACTTAAGGCCACAGCGGTTGGACTGGCGGTTGCAATCCCGGCAGTTGTTTTCTATAACGTGCTTTTGCGCAGAGCAAAGGAGCTTTTGATCATCTGGGAGATTGAAAATGGAAGATAAAGAATTCGACTACATGAATGTCATTCCCCTTGTGGACGTTATGATGGTACTTCTCACTATAGTTCTTATGACCTCCACCTTCATTGCAACAGGTGTTATACCCGTTGAACTTCCAAAAGCTGCAGAAAAAAAATCGGATCTTCCAAAGGCCTTGACCTTATCGATCGATAAGGGAGGAAACATATACTTCGAATCCGAGCGAGTGACCCTTCTTCTTCTTCGACAGAGACTGGCTCCCCTTACAAGAGAATCACCGATTATAATAAGGGCCGACAAGGACTCCACGGTTCAGATGTGCGTGGACGTCTTAGAACTTTTAAGTAGCATGGGATTTCAGAAAGTGGCCCTACAGACTGAAAAAAGGGGTTCATAGGGAAGTATTTGGAGCTGATGCAAAAAAAATACTATGTCCTTTCACTTCTTTTGCATCTTATCTTTTTATTTCCTCTTTTCTTTCTCTGCCAGAAAAGTTCAAGCGAAAAAGAGATAGTCACGGTTTTTTTAGGGTATCAAAACTTTAACCAAAGGGATCCTGAAAAAAGAAGTAGAATCGACAAAATACAGGAAAAAATGGGAGTGGGGGATAGAAAAATTATTGGGCCTATGGGAGGTAGATCTTATAACGACGAACATTTTGGTTGGCCCGGACCAACTGAGCATCAAGAAAAGCCGGAACTCGTGCAAAAGCTAGAAGTTTTTGAGAAGGGAAAGGATGAAGAGGGTCGACAAGATAGAATTGATATGGCGTTTTCTTTTTCGGAAGGAAAAGAGACCGTATCAAGTTCCGTAATAGGTGTTGAGATAGCTCAAGATGGAGGATCTATCTCCGTTCCTTCCCGTTTTGGGATCTCGGGTTCTAGGGGAAAAGAAGGCTCTCTTGAAGGTTCTGGATCCTATTCCTCTGGCACAGGAAGAGGCGATATAGGTTCAGGCTTAGGGGGAAAAGAAGGAAGGTATGGATGGAAAAAAGGCGAAGGGACTTCTGGCTCAGCCGATTATCTTCGGATAAATTTGGCATACATAAGGGAGATCATTATGAAAAATCTAAAATACCCGCATATAGCTCGTATTCGGGGCTACGAGGGGGATATAGTGGTATCGATACTCATAAACGAAAAGGGAATTCCGGAAGACATAAAGATTCTTAGCAATTCCGGAAACGAGCTTCTAGCAAAGAACCTGATTGAGACTATAAAAGCCATAGGCAAGTTTCCAGAACCGCCAACAAAAGTAAGGGTTATTATTCCAGTGGCATATCGACTCAAATAAAAAATTTGAGTCTACCCAAAAAACGGAATATACTTGATTTAAGAATGACTGAGTTTCTATTGCTCGATATTGATTACGACACAATCGACGGTCAGCTTTACATCATACTTTACGGAAAGGATGTGGACGGAAGAAAAGTTGTCGTTCTAGACAGAACCTATACCCCTTATTTTTACGTTCTTACAAGTGACCCACTAAAAGCGAAAAAAGAAATAGAGGACCTTTTGGCGAAAAACGGTTTGACGGCAAAAAATCTAGAATTCGAGAAAAAAACTGTGTATGGAGAGCTAAAGGACGTAATAAAGGTAGAGTGCTTTTTGCCTCAGGATACTCAGAAGTTACGTGACGTTATTAAAAACCTTGAAGGACGAAGGGGCGGAAGTGGGTCCGTGATAGACGAGTACGAGTACCAGATCGGGTATTACAGAAGCTATCTTGTAGATAGAGGATTTTCGTGTCTTGACTGGCTTTCGGTTTCTGGTGATGAATTACCACTCTCATTTGATGCAGATGTCGTAATCGAAGCTAAAAAAATCGAAAAAATCCCTGAGAGAGAAGGGAAAATAAGAGTTTTAGCCTTCGACACGGAGGTCCTGGAGGAAAGAAGAGGAGAAAGACAGCTTGTTATGATCTCAGTCTATGGCGATGATGTGAGAAAGGTATTCACGTACAAGGAGGGCGATTTTTCGGATTTCGTAGAGATCTTAAGGGACGAAAAAGAGATGCTTAAGCGTTTTGTAGACTTTGTCCGTTCCTACGACCCCGATATCATCGCAGGGTTTAACTCCGACCTTTTCGACTTTGTGGTTTTGCGCGAGAGGGCTCAGAAACTCAAGGTATCCTTAGGTGCTCTATCGAAAGATGGCTCGGGAGTGAGCCTTTCGAAAAGGGCGAAGATAAGCACAGCAAGGCTAAAAGGGAGAGTTCATATCGATGTTTTTAACTTCGTTAGTAACATCTTAGCACCCATGCTTCAAACGGAGGTACTAAGCCTTGATGCGGTCTCATCGGAGATCTTAGGGGACGAAAAGATCGAAATGGAGTATTCAGAGATGCTGAAATCCTGGAAGGAAGGGCAGAACCTTGGGGCCCTTGCGGAGTACGCGCTTAAAGATTCCGAGCTTACGTATAGACTCTGTCTTGTTCTTCTTCCCCAGATAATGGAGCTCACAAAAATTGTTGGACAGAGCTTGTTCGATGTCTCGAGAATGACATATAGCCAGCTTGTTGAATGGTACTACACGAAAAAGGCTAAAGAAGTGGGAAGGATTGTGCCAAATCAGCCCCATTTCGATGAAATACAGGCCAGACAGAAAGAGACATACACCGGCGGGTACGTCAAAGAACCGGAGGCGGGCCTCCATGAAAATATCGCGGTCATAGACTTTGCTTCCCTTTACCCTTCCATCATCGCAACCTATAATGTGTCTATTGAGACTTTAAACTGCAGTTGCTGCGCCGATGATGGCTACAAGGTTCCGGATCTCCCACATTGGTTCTGTAAAAAAAGGATTGGTTTCGAATCAAATGTGATCCGGGATCTCATAAGTGAGAGACGAAAGATAAAGGACCTTATGAAGTCTTATAAGAAGGGTAGCTTCGAATACAATGTGCTAAATCATAGACAGCTCGCACTAAAGACTATAGCAAATGCGAGCTACGGTTACTACGCCTTTTCTGCGAGCAAGTGGTACTCGAAGGAGTGTGCAGAGTCGATAGCAGCTTTTGGTAGATATTGGATACTGAAGATAATGGATGAGGCGGAGTCTAATGGATTTCATCCGATTTATGGAGATACAGATTCCGCATTCTTAGGACTCAAAAACAAAAGTAAAGAGGATCTTTTTAAGTTTCTCAATGACTTAAACGCTAAGCTTCCAAAAGAGATGAGGATGGAGCTAGAAAATTTTTACACTCGGGGCATATTCATTCCCAAAGAGGTTGGAGGAGGGGTTGCGAAAAAAAGATACGCGTTGATTGACGAAAACGGAAATCTAAAAGTGAGAGGACTCGAAAAAGTGAGAAGGGACTGGTCGATGTTGTCTAAGAGGACCCAGGAAAAAGTGTTAAGAATGATACTTGAGAAGAAAGATATAGACGGAGCTATAAAGCTCGTAAGAGAAACGATCAAGAGACTTAAAAATCTGGAGGTGGAGATAAAAGATTTAGTCGTTTACGAGCAACTATCGAAACCCCTTTCGGAATACAAGCTTTTATCACCTCACGTGGGTGCGGCAAGAAAGCTTTTAGAAAAAGGAATTCCGGTTGGCGAAGGCAGTGTAATCGGATTTGTCATTGAAAAAGGGAAAGGATCTATATCGGATAGGGCCCAGCCCTTAGAATTCGCAAAAATAGAGAATGTGGATACTGACTACTACATTAACAACCAAATTTTGCCAGCCTCATTACGGATCCTAAAAGTCGTAGGAGTTAGTGAAGATGATATTCTCTCCTAGACGCTTTATCTTTCTTTCCCGACCGGAATTATATAAAGCGGATGTTCATCCTTTGGTAAGTTAAGGACCCTTTTTACATCCTCGTCGTAAAAAGCTCCCACAGGGACAGCCCCAAGATTTAAAGCCACAGCCTGTAGCAGTACATTTTGTCCAACATGGCCAACCTCCATATGGACGTACCTTATTCCTCTCTCACCATACTTTCTCGTTGTCCTTTCGTAAACGGCACTTACTACAATACTTACCGGTGCGTTTTTCACCCAGTATTGACCGAGCGCGGAAGAGGCAAGGGCGGCCCTTCTGTCACCACTTAAAATTCTTACGAGTCCGTGTCTTTTTACGTCGTATTTGTAAATTCCGGGTTCGATCCCTTTAACATTCCCACAGACGGCATAAATCTCCAAGGGATAAAGGGCTCCAGCC
The DNA here is from genome assembly GCA_025062045.1 of Thermodesulfobacteriota bacterium. Taxonomy (NCBI): domain Bacteria; kingdom Pseudomonadati; phylum Thermodesulfobacteriota; species Thermodesulfobacteriota bacterium. Next base: position 29,078 of record JANXAF010000007.1, on the reverse strand, counting down.
GAGGGAACTGACCTTCTTCCCGACTTTACAGTACCCTGGGAGGCCCAAAGAAGCTGTGATAGCTCATTTATGGTTAAAGCTGTATCCGAGAACTCTCTGACTGACCTTCTAAGAAAGATACTCTCCTCCAAAGACATAGACCCCTTCTTTGCCGGTTCAGGAAGGGCAATAAACTCACTCCCTTTTACCTCCATAATTCCTCCGATTGCTAAGGCAATAAAAATAAGCATGGCTATCTTTACGACGGATCTCATAGCCACATATTACCTCAACTCGAGATATATCTCAAGTGCAGATAGGATTAGCTTTTGAAATACCAGGTTTTTGGACCTTTTCGACACTCATAAACGGCCTTATTTTTCTTGACATGCACTGCCATTTCTTTTAACCTATGTAACACGTCCTACGAGGGGGGATTATGGATTTTGGCTTCCAAAAAGAAAAGATTTACATTATTAGTTTGACGGTCAACGGGATAAATTACGAATTAACGGTCGGTAAAGATATCTATCCGTGGCACACACTTGCCCATACCCTGAGGGAGACCCTACGTCTTACAGGTACGAAAGTAGGCTGCGGCCATGGCGCGTGCGGAGCTTGTACCGTCCTTCTGGATGAAAAACCAGTTCTTTCATGTCTTACCCTTACAGTTGAGTGTCAAGGAAAAAGGATTACAACAATAGAAGGAATAGGTAATCCCGCCGAAGGGAAGCTCGATCCTATCCAGGAAGCCTTTATCAAGTACACAGCGTTCCAATGCGGGTTCTGTACACCAGGAATCATAATGAGCGTGAAAGCCCTTTTAGCCGAAAATCCCGCTCCCACAGATGAAGAGATAAAAGAAGCTTTATCCGGGCATTACTGTCGCTGCATAAGCCATTACCATGTGCTTTACGCTGTAAAAGATGTGATAGCTAAAGGGAGGTAAGATGGGCCGGTACAAATTCTTAGGTAAACCTACGCCTCGCAAAGATGCATTGGACATAGTAACGGGAAGGGCAATATTTTTGGATGACATAAAACTTTCCGAAATGCTAATCGGCAAGGTTTTGAGGAGTCCACATCCGCATGCAATCATAAAAGATATAAAAGTTGAGAAGGCAAAGAAGCTTCCGGGAGTAAAGGCAATTCTTACCTACAAAGACGTGCCAGACTGGAAGATGGGTATTCCGTCCCATCTCCGTCCCCTCGACAAAAAGGTTCGATTCGTGGGAGATGCTGTTGCCTTGGTTGCTGCAACGGAAGAAGAGATTGCCCTTGAAGCCCTCGATTTGATTGAAGTGGAATACGAACCTCTTTTGGCCGTCTACGATGTGGAAGAGGCTATCCGTCCTGGAGCCCCACAACTTTACGAAGAGTTTCCCAATAACATTCTCCCTTTAGGCAATCCCTGGTTTGGCAGTCCCAAAATGCCTGAAGGCTTAAAAGAACTCGTATTTGGAAATGTGGAGAAAGGGTTCGAGGAAGCCGACACTATTGTTGAGGGGACATTCTCCTATGAGAACATACCTAACCCTCTTCCTCCGGAACCACCAGGTGTAATCGCCTATTGGGAAGATCCATCCACGGTTCATGTGTGGTTGACCTCCCAAGGCATCTACATGGACAAAATAAGCCTTTACTACATAATGAAGAGAAAGTTTAGGGTAATAGTCCACGGTCCCCAGTGTGGGGGTAGCTACGGATCTAAAGGAACGATTTTACCCATTGCTATATATACGATCCTTCTCGCTAAAGAGGCGAATAAGCCTGTAAAACTCACATACACAAAGGAGGAACATCTCGCAACATTCACCTTAAGATTGGGTTCGCGCATCCGGGGTAAAGTGGGGATGAAAAAAGATGGGACGGTTACCGCGATAAAAGCAGATTGGTTTGTCAATACGGGCCATTACTCGGCCGTAACTCAAGCTCAGGTGATGGTTGGACTGGGTGAGGCTCAGCTCGTTATAAGATGTCCTAACTGGGATATAAGGCCAAAGATAGTTTGTACCAATAGAGCCAGTTCAGGATGGATAAGAGGATTCGGGGGTCAAGAGTTAAAATCTGCACTTCTTCCCTTACTTTATCTTGCAATGGCCAAACTCGATGTAGATCCCGTCGAATTTTTCAAAAAGAACGTTGTCAAAGCGGGGGATGGGTATTTTTGGAGGGATGGAGAATGGTGGGTATCCAGGGTGATAGACTTCACAAAAGCGATAGACGCTGGTGCACGCGTCTTCGGTTGGAAAGAGAGATGGAGGGGTTGGCTAAAGCCCACAGAGATAAGAGGTTCGAAAAGGATAGGGGTAGGAGTAGGAGTTCATGGAAACGCTGATGTGGGAGAGGATGTGGCGGAAGCTTACATGCGGATCGATCCTGATGAGACTTGTACACTCTACGTTGCGGTCCCTGAGCAAGGCGGCGGGCAAAGGAGTAATTTGTGTAAAATAGCAGCTGAAGTTCTCCAGATACCTCCAGAGAGAATATTCGTCTCTCCTTCTGAGTCGGAAGTGAATCCGTACGAGTTCGGACTTGTCGGTTCGAGAGGGACTTACGCGATAGGCAGCGCTGTTATTAGAGCCGCAAAGGATGTCAAACGTCAGCTCTTTTTACTTGCCGCAGAGAAACTCAACGTAAGTCCGGAAGAGCTCGACACAGAAGACGCCATTATATACGTAAAGAACCATCCTGAAAAAAGGATAAGCTGGCGAAAGGCTATGGGAACGATGAGGACGTTAATCGGCTACGGCCGGTTCGAACCTGATTACTCTTTATGTAATTTTATGGTCTGCTTTGTTGAAATTGAGGTGGACACGGAGACAGGTAGAGCGGAGCTTACAAGGGTTGTCAATGCAACAGATGTTGGTCAGATTATCGATCAGTACTGCCTTGAAAATCAGCTTAACGGATGTCTAGGATCAGCAGGGATAGATACGGCGCTTTTTGAGGAGACCGTTTTTGATACTAAATTGGGCAGGATACTAACTACAGACATGGTTGATTATAAATGGCGCGTTTTTAGAAACCTTCCGGAAATAAACAATGTGATCCTTGAGACCCCATTTCCAACTCACGATTTTGGGGCTGTGGGGGTTGGAGAAATATCGACTTCTCCGGGTCCTGCTGCCTGTGTCATGGCAATTAGCAACGCAATAGGTAAATGGCTTTTGTCGTATCCGGCAACACCTGACAAAATCCTAGAGGCGTTACAGAAAAAGGAGGCTTGTTGATGAGACCATTTCGACACATAAACGCCAAAACAGTAGAAGAGGCTCTGAAACTCCTCTTAGAGCATAGAGGAAGAGCGAAACTCATAGGAGGCGGAACGGATCTAATACCCATTTTGAGGAGGGACTCATTATCTTGCTATCCAGAAGTGATCATAAACATAAAGACTATACCTGGCCTAGACTACATAAAAGAAGAAAAAGATTGCATAAGAATTGGAGCCTTAACAAAGCTTGCCGATATCGCATCTTCCCCTGTAATTAAGCGAAATTTTAAAATCCTCTCTGAGGCCGCATTCTCCGTCGGAACTCCGCAGATCAGGAATATGGCCACAATCGCTGGAAATCTATGCCAGGATGTTAGATGCTGGTACTACAGGTATCCACATCAGATCGGAGGTCGCATAACGTGCTATCTAAAGGGCGGGAAAACATGTTATGCTTTGGTTGGGGACAATAGATACCATTCCGTCTTTGAATGTTATAGAGAGCAAAAAAGGCCATCCGCCTGTACTATTTCATGTCCTGCAGAGATAGACATTCCCTCATATTTGGCAAAGCTCAGATTAGAAGATTTGAACGAGGCAGCTAGGATCTTATACGAGACAAACCCCTTGCCATCTATCACCGGCCGCGTATGTCCCCACTACTGCGAAAAAGACTGTACTAAGGGTTATTTGGATGAATCCGTAGCCATAAGGAGTTTAGAGAGGTTTTTGGGAGATTACGCGTTAGGTAAAGCAGAAGAAATTTTAAAGATAGAAAAACCGGAAAGTGGGAAGACTGTAGCTATAGTGGGGTCTGGTCCCTGCGGGCTTACATCTGCGTACTATCTAAGGAGATTTGGTCACGATGTGACAATTTTTGAAAAGGATGCCGAGCCAGGAGGGCTTTTGCGGTATGGAATACCTTCCTTTAGACTGCCGAAAAAAATTGTAGATGATGTGATTTACGTCTTCCAAAAAGTTTTGGGTATTCGTTTTAAAACTAACACAGAGATCGGAAAGGATATCTCCATATATGAGCTTATGACGAAGTTCGATGCGGTATTGGTTGCAGTAGGAGCTTACAAAGAAATACGGATGAATATACCTGGGGAGGAACTTGTAATAAGTGGGATAGATTTTCTAAGGAGAGTGAATTCAGGTTCAAAAGAGGTACCGGGAAGTCACGTTGCCGTAATAGGCGGGGGGAATGTGGCCATAGATGTGGCACGAGTTCTTTTGAGGCTCGGGGCTAATCCCGTTATCATTTACAGGAGGAGTGAAAAAGAGCTACCAGCTCTTTCAGAGGAGGTGGAGGCAGCCAAGGAGGAAGGTATAAGGTTCGAATTTCTAACCCTTCCTATTGCTGTTCAAAAGAAAGAGGGAAAAATTAGTCTTACGTGCGTTAAGATGGAGTTGAAAGAAAAAGATGAGACTGGAAGGCCAAAGCCTGTCCCTATCGAAGGATCGGAGTTTACTTTAGAGTTCGATGCGGTCATAAAAGCCATAGGGGAAATACCGAGCGTGGACTTTGTGCCAGAAGAGTTCTTAGATGAAAAAAGGATGATAAAAGCTGAAAGGATCACAGGTCATGTGGCCCGAAATCTCTTCGCAGGAGGGGATTGTGTACTGGGTCCTGCAACGGTCGTAGAAGCCGTAGCAATGGGAAGGAGGGTGGCCTTTGCGATCGATAAAATGCTTTCTGGAGAAAGAAAGGATGTCCGAGAAATTCGTACAGATTTCCTCTTTGATAGAGTTAACGTACCAGGTTTTAAAGCCTCAAAGAGGATAAAAGTGCCAAGATTGGAGATACATGAGCGGAATCTTGAGAGGGAAGATATAGGGGAAACTAGCATTGAAGATTTAAAGTACGAAGTGACTCGATGCATAAACTGCGGGTGTGTTGCGGTCAATCCTTCCGATGTGGCATGTGCTCTTATGGCACTTGATGCAAAGATAAAGCTCATAGGTGAAGCCGGAGAAATGGTCGTATCTATGGAGGAATTCTTCCAATCTCCTCGCGGTCGACTCTCCGATACTGAGATAATCACCGAGATTTTAATCCCTCCTCTTGACGGCAGAGCGAGACAGTCCTTTGTGAAGTTCAGGTTAAGAGATTCTATTGACTTTTCAATAGTCACTTTGTCCTATGTCGCTACATTTTCTGGCGATACTGTTAATGACATTAGAATAGTACTTGGTTCAGTATCGCCAAGACCCATAAGGGCCAGATTTGCGGAAGAATTCTTGCGGGGAAAAGCTCTAAACGATAAGACAATAGAAGCTTTGGCGGAAATGATTTCTTCATCCGCTTCCCCCCTTCCTATGAACGGCTTTAAAATAAAGGTTCTGAATTCGCTTTTGCGGAGGGCTTTGCTTTCGGAATTAAATCCCGAAGGTTAGTAGTCTCGGTAAAAACCTAGGAAAGGTCATTGAACCGAGCCCAAAGGGCAGTGCAGACCACCGACGGTAATTGGAAGTTTAAGGAAGAATCTTCTTACGGCTGGATCCTTGTGGGAATCAGCTTTTTGTCGATGGCTTTCTGGATGGGGATCAGGTCCAGTTTTTCGGTGTTTTACGCGACTCTTCTTGACGAATTTCAATGGTCAAGGGCCAGCACGGCATTTGTCCAGTCAATCACCTTCGTCATGTATATGGTCTCTGTGCCTTTTATCGGGGGAGCCATAGACAGGTTCGGACCGAGATTTGTTATTCTTCCCGGAATAATTCTTTTGGCTATAGGTCTTATGTTGTCTTCAACTGTAAAAAGCCTTTTTGAGTTTTATCTTTACTACGGCATAATTGTGGGGATCGGCACCGCTTGCGTAAGCATAGTTCCCTATTCTGCGATCCTTGCGCACTGGTTCGAAAAACGAAGGGGACTAGCCTCTGGGATTGCATCATCTGGAATGGGATTTGGAACATTCTCCCTTCTGATAATAAGCGAGGCTCTCATTAGCACTCATGGATGGAGAGAGGCTTTCTTCGTTTTGGGTCTTCTGGCCCTTATTCTCCTCTTTCCAACAAACGGGTTTCTTCTAAAACACAAACCCGAAAATAGGGCTTCAAGTCCGAGAAGTCCAAAAGAGCAAGACTCCGCTAAAGATAGTTGCGAAAAAACCAAACTCAAAAAAGTACTCTTGAGCAATCAGTTCTTGATGTGTGTAGCCTTTGGATCTCTAGTCCTGCTTAGCGTTCATGTGATCCTTGTTCACAGCGTACGGATCTTTATGGACCAGGGCATATCATTAAATCAAGCCTCCTCTGCCCTTGCCATTGTGGGCGTCGTTTCTTCTCTTTTTCGGGTACTTTGGGGCTGGCTTTCCGACTGGAAGGGAAGAAAGGTATCATATACGATGGGCGCTTCATTCCTGATCCTAAGCGGGGTCTCTCTATTTCTTACGCAACCGGAAAGGGAGTGGCTCATCTACATCTTTGTTTTTTCTTTCAGTGCGGGCTGGGGAGTAACAGCTCCCTCATTTATGGCGATCCTTGCTGATCTATTCAAAGGGGAAAGATTCGGCGCGATATATGGTTTCTTTGAAGCGGCAATCTATGGACTTTCCGTTTTGGGGGTCTGGGCAGTGGGACTCATATACGATCTCAAAGGTACGTACTGGCCCAATACATTCATTGTCATATCAGGTTCAGTAATTGCTTCCATCTTGATCATCTGGCTTATAAGAAACCCGTATGATGGGAGTGTGAAAATCCCGTAGCAAGGCAGTACACGGAAAGCTCATACGGATCTCGCTCCAAGGAGTCTTATTCGGGCATCACATATCATCACTTCTTTCGAGACAAAGACCGGATTGAGGTCCATTTCCTTTATCTCTGGTCTTTGCGTAGCAAGATCTGACACTTTCTTTACGAACTGTAGGAATTTTAAAACGTCAAAATCTGCGATTCTTTTTGATCGTACTACTTTTGAGACCGAGATATCCTCAAACATGGACGTGGCGTCCCTCTCTGTGATGGGTAAAAGTCTAAATGTTACGTCTCCTACATCTTCCACGTAGATTCCTCCTTGACCAACCATGATGACCGGACCGAAATTTATGTCCTCGTATACCCCAACGATCATTTCAAAACCAAAACCCATCTTTTGAACTATTATGCCTTCTAGATCATCTTCGCGGAAAATGGAATAGAAAGAATCCAGAAGGTCTCTAAATGCCCTTCTTACCCCCTCTGCATCAACTATGAATGTCCTTACCCCTCTTATCTCACTTTTGTGGATGACCTTTTTTGATGAGATTTTAAGCGTTACTGGAAAGCCTATCTCTTTCGCATAGAATAAGGCCTCTTCTTCTTTTTTTGCAATTTTGCTTTCAAGTACAGGAAACTCCTTTTTTTTGAGGAATTCGAGTGCCTCAAACGCGGTTAAAATGGTTTCCATACTTACCTGCCAGTAGAGCCGATTCTATATAGATTCGCCAAAGTTTTTGCAGCTCTTTCAGGTGTAGGAACGACCACTATTCCTTTTTGACCATCTATCTCTTTTATCTCTTCGTCCCATATCCCTGGTGGTGCGCAAAGGCAGGCAATGACAGGTTTATTGAAGGGTTCCAGATCTCTCAAAATCCTAACCATTTCCTTTACGAGTTTTAAATTGGCGGATGCGAACATATTGAGAAAGAGTATTCCATCTGTGTTTTCGTCGTCGGATGCGACTTTAAGAATAGAGAGGATAGTTTTAGGACTGTACCAGGCAGGACCCATATCCACTGGATTTGTCCTTATAGCGAGTGGAGGGAGAAGTTCATCTATTTTTCTCTGTGTGACCTCAGAAAAATTCGCCAGTTTTAAACCTTCCTTTTCAAGAACATCGGCCGCTATTATCCCCGGACCTGCCTGTCCTGAAAGGACTGCCACACGTTCACCCCTCATTGATGGACATGCCTCTAAAGCTTTTGCGATGTCGATAAGTTCTTCTGAATCAGCAACCTCAAGGATACCAAACTGACGAAAAGCACCCTTCCAGATTTTGTAATTTCCAGCAAGGCTTCCCGTATGGAATTTACTTGCGACGTCTCTTTTCACATTTTTTGCAGATTTGTACGCTATAATCGGTTTTTTTGCTTTCGATTGAGAGATTGCATTGAATAGCTTTCTCGGTTCATCCATACCCTCAATGTATAAAACCAAAGCTTTAGTTGCCGAATCCTCCTCGAGAAAATAACGCACAGTGTGGTGAAAATCCAAATTCACCCTGTTTCCCAACCCCACAAGTTTTGCAACACCCATCCTTTCTTCGATCGCCAAAAAACCGATAAGATGGCAAAACCCTCCGCTTTGACTTATGATTGTAGTGCCACCTTCTTTGATTAAAGAGAATTCGTACGTAAACGAAGCATTGACTTTATCCGTTACATTCACAAAACCGAAAGTATTAGGACCGACAATAGGAATTTCCAACCCCTCTGAAAGTTCCCTCATTCTCTCCTCAAGATACTTTCCTTCATCACCTTCGGTCTCCTTGTATCCTGCGCTTATTATGACAGCACCCATGACTTTTTTCTTTCCGCACTCAAAAAGCACATCAAGGGATTTTTTTGCAGGAACCACTATGATAGCGAGTTCCACTTCTTTCTCTATATCTAGAATCGATCTATGAGCTTTAAGACCCCATATTCTTTCGGATGCCGGATTCACAGGGTATAAGCAGCCCCTATAACCCCCAAGGACAAGACTCTTCATTACATGATAGCCTAACTTTTCAAAACTGTCCGATGCTCCAATTACGGCAATCGAATTTGGAGAAAAGACTTTTTTTAGCTTTTTTTGGAAAATGGAATCCATACTTCAATCAATCTTACCACAAAGGAGTCTTAGGACCAAAAAACTCTTTTTTGCTTGACAAAAGTAAAATGATAAGGTACGTGCCTAAAAAAGCCACCCAAAGGAGGATAAGATGCCAACGATATTTTTTTACGGTCCAAAGCTCGACAAAGAAAAGAAAAGGGAGATGATAAGGTCATTCACAGAAATAGGTGCAAAACTTACAGGGCTAGACAAATCAGCCTTTGTGGTATATATAAGGGAGGCTACACCGGAAGATGTGGGAGTAAGAGGGGAGCTACTAGAAGACATTTTAACGAAAAAAGACTGAGTTTAAAAAGGCAAAAGGAACTCTAAGCCAAATCGAAAAAATAGGCAAGGACTAATCGGTAGGCTTAACTTTCTGATCCTTCAATTTTCGGTCCCTGTATACATACCTCGCCAGCCCTTCCTCCTACCACTCCGTAGATTATTTCGTGTTGAGGGACACTAAGATGATCTACGTTTTCTGCTATCTCCGTTAAGGCTAAAAATCTATACCCACTTTCAAGAGTCCTTTCGAAAAAGATTTTAAGAAAATTCGCCCAGTTATTTCCTTCAATTTCTGCATGGATGGTTAAAACGTTAAAAAAGCTTAAGAGGTTCTTGTAGTGGGCAAAAAGGGACAACTCATCAGAACCGTAGATTCCCACTATCTCATCAAGGGTAGGAAGGGTTGTGGGGATTTGTAGTATAGGGATGAACTCTCCACCCATAACCGGATAAAAAGGGTTTCGGCCCCTTGTGTCGCTTGAGTATGAGAATCCATAATCCTTTAATATTTTTAGAGCGTGGACGTTTACCATCCAGCCAGGTGAAGCAAAGGACTTAGGTTTTTGTCCAGAAAGCCTTGTGAAGGTCTCTACGGCTTTGTCTATTTCTATTTTTGTCCTTTCATAGCCAAGTTTTTTTATCCGATCGTGCCAGAAGACGTGGTCATATCCATGTATTCCGAGTTCGTGCCCATCGGTCAAGATTCTTTTTAGAATCCCTACGTTCTTTTCAGCAATCTTTGGACCAGGCAAAAAGACTCCATAAAGGAGTGTCTTTATACCGTATGTTTTTACTACACCAATTCTCTTTACTTTACTCAAAAAGCCCCTCCGCGTAAATACCCTTCTTATTGCCCTTCCCGTATTGTCATATCCCATGGGCACAAAAAAGCTACCCCTTATGTTGTACGTCTTTAAAATGGACAAAATCTTTGGAACACCTTCTCTCATACCTAAATACGTATCGACGTCTATTTTTAGCCCTATTATGCGCTCCACGATGGAATAATAGCAGTTAAACGTTTCGGTTGACAAGGGCGCCTACCACTGATATAAGTTCAGATGAGGAAAAAACCCATGGAGGTTTTGGTATGGAGAGCGAAACGCCATTACTAGACGAATTGGAAAAAGGTAGATGGCCCAGTTTTGTAAAGGAGATAAAGAGGGCCGCAAAGAAAAACAAAGCTGCACTGGATCTTTTAAGAGTTGAGGAACTCTCGTATAAAGACAAGATCACACACTGGAAGCACGGTGGAATAGTTGGGGTTACGGGCTATGGAGGCGGGGTAATAGGTAGGTACTGCGATAAACCAGAAGAGTATCCGGAAGTGGCGGCCTTTCATACATTTCGGGTCAACCATCCCGCAGGATGGTTTTACAAAACTGAGGCCTTACGAAAGATCTGCGATATTTGGGAAAAGTACGGAAGTGGCATGACCAATTTTCACGGCTCAACGGGAGACATAATACTTTTAGGTGCGAAAACAGAGAATTTGCAGCCATGTTTTAATGAGCTTACAGAAGCAGGCTTCGATCTGGGAGGATCCGGCTCAGGTCTAAGAACGATTTCCGGATGTGTTGGTCCGGCAAGATGTGAGTGGGCCACGATTGACACTCTTGATATCACCTACGATCTGACAATGGAGTTTCAGGACGAGATCCACAGGCCCAGATGGCCTTATAAATTCAAGATCAAAATCTCAGGATGTCCCAATGACTGTGTCGCTGCGATAGCGAGGGCAGATTTTACGATAATTGGAACGTGGAGAGATTCGATAAGGATCGATCAGGAAGCAGTAAGAGAGTATGTAAAGAACGGTTTTGACATAGAAACTGTAGTAAGAAAGTGTCCGACAGAAGCGATAAGTTGGGATGAGAAAAATAAGGTTTTAAATTTTGTTCCCGAAGACTGTACCAGGTGTATGCACTGTATTAATAAGATGCCGAAGGCTATAAGACCCGGAACAGAAGGAGGAGCGACCATACTAGTTGGGGGAAAGGCCCCTATTTTAAAAGGCGCGTATCTTTCTTGGGTTATTGTACCTTTTATGAAGATGGAACCACCTTATTCGGAAGTCAAATCCCTTTTAAGGAAGATCTGGGACTGGTGGGATGAGCACGGAAGGACAAGAGAAAGGCTCGCAGAACTAATTGAAAGGTTAAGTTTTGCAAGGTTTTTAAAAGACATGGGTCTTCCAGTACAGCCCCAGATGGTTTTTAGACCGAGGTCGAATCCTTACGTCTTCTTTAGGAGGTAACCATGCCACGAACAGACATAGGACCACCGAACTATAAGGACATGCTTCCGGACATAATCAAAAGGAATTATTGGAAATGGAAATACCACGAGATTGTGAAACCAGGGGTTTTAAAACACGTCGCAGAAAGCGGGGATGTACTTTACTCTGTGAGGGTCGGTTCTCCGAGGCTCGTAAGCGTCGATTTCATAAGGGATATATGCGAGATAGCTGATAAGTACTGCGATGGTTATCTCCGTTTCACGAGCAGGTACAACATCGAGTTTTTGACGGATAAACAAGAAAATGTGGACAAGATAATAGAAGAAGTCCAAAGACTCGGTTTACCTGTTGGTGGAACAGGTCCCTGCGTTACAAACATTGTTCACACCCAAGGTTGGATACATTGCCACAGTGCGGCAACAGATGCTTCAGGGATAGTAAAGGCCATAATGGACGAGCTATACGACTACTTCACTTCTATGAGCCTTCCTGCAGGTGTGAGAATAGCGGTCGCCTGTTGCATTAACATGTGCGGTGCTGTCCACTGTTCGGATTTGGCCGTAGTCGGGGTCCATACCAAGCCCCCGAGAATCGATCACGAAAAACTGATGGCTCAGTGTGAAATACCCACAACGATTCAGTCGTGTCCTACAGGTGCGATAAGGCGACATCCAGACCCAAACATAAAAAGTGTTGTCGTTAGGGAGGAACTTTGCATGTACTGCGGCAACTGCTTTACCGTTTGTCCGGCTATGTCAATTGCTGACCCTGAAGGGGACGGCGTGGCGATTTACGCCGGAGGAAAAGTATCGAATGCCAGAAAGCCACCCATGTTTTCGAGGCTTATAGTGCCTTATCTTCCAAATAACCCACCCAGATGGCCCGAAGTCGTTGAGGTTATAAAAAAGATCTTGGAAGTCTACGCGAAGAATGCAAGAAGGTACGAGAGGATGGGAGAGTGGATAGAGAGGATAGGATGGGAAAAGTTTTTTAGGCTGACAGGAATTCCGTTTACTGAATACCACATAGATGATTTTACACATGCCGTAGAGACCTACAGAACAACAACTCAGTTCAAATGGTAGGGGGCACTTATGGGAGAAGTGAGTGAGGAACTAAAACAAAAGATTTTGGAGTATCTAAAGACCGTAAGCAAAGCAAAAAACAGAGATATAGCCCGTGCACTAAATGAAGATAAACACCTTGTCGATAAGGCCATCGGAGAACTGAGCAAGGAAGGAAAGATAGAATACATTTTTCTAGGAACATCGTTCGTGAAAATAAAAGAATAAGCAAAAGCCGTGTCGGAAAAGAAGCCGCTTCCGAGACTCGTTTTTGGGTCCGCATCTGGACAGGCAGGAAAAACCACAATCACATGCGGAATATCAATACTTTTAAAGAGAAGGGGAATAAACGTCCAAGTTTTCAAAAAAGGTCCCGATTACATAGACCCCACCTGGCTTAAAGCAGCAAGTGGTAATCCTTGCCGGAATCTGGATCTTTACCTAATGGGGAAAAAAAGGCTAATTCGGCAGTTTGTTACTTATGCTGGACGTGCTGATCTTGCACTGGTAGAAGGTAACATGGGGCTTTATGACAGTGTGAGTGACGATGGTAGTGGAAGCACGGCTCATATCGCAAGGATCTTAAAAGCCCCTCTAATCTTCGTTGTGAACACTCATAAGATGGCGAGGAGTGTGGCAGCCCTTATTGAGGGTTATAGAAATTTCGAGCCAGAAACGATGTTCTGTGGAGTTATACTGAACAGGGTGGCAGGCGAAAGACACACCCAAAAACTCATAAAAGCGATAGAAAAGTATTGCGGGCTTCCAGTTGTGGGCGTGATTCCCAAAGAGGAAAGTTTGCTAATCGGTGAGAGACATTTGGGTCTCATTCCCTTTCCAGAAAGGGAAAGAAATCTTTTGATATTGGAAAAGATCGCATCGTTTCTTGAGCCCCATCTCGATATTGAGGGAATAATAGAGATTGCGAAAAAGGCTCCCCCTATGAGTGTGCCATCTTTAAAGGATGAAAGAAAACATCCTAAAAGAAACGTGGTTCGCATAGGTGTCTTTTACGATAGCGTTTTCCATTTCTACTATCCTGAAAATTTGGAATCTCTCACGAGTGAAGGGGCGGAACTAGTGTTTATCAATTCCATCTTAGACAAAAGACTTCCAGATGTTGACGGGATTTATATTGGTGGGGGATTCCCAGAACTATATCTAAGAGAGCTTTCTTCGAATAGAACCCTTATGGAAGATGTGGCTAACTTTGTAGAAGAGGGAAAACCTCTTTATGCGGAATGTGGCGGTCTTATGTATCTGTGCGACCATGTCTCTTACAAAGGTTTGAGGGTTAAGATGGCTGGTATAATACCAGCCGACGTTTTCTTAAGAAAAAGACCGGAAGGGCATGGCTATGTGGAGGCTGAGGTAGTGGAAGAAAATCCTTTTTATCCTAAAGGACTAATTATTAGAGGCCACGAATTCCATCATTCAGCCTTAAAACTCAAAAGTACCGTTAAATTTGTGTTAAGAATGAGGAGGGGGAGGGGGGGTTATGGGCTGAGTGATGGAATTCTATACAAAAACGCGTTTGCTTCCTATACTCATGTTCACGGGATCGGACTTCCAGTCTGGGCTAAAAATTTTGTCAATCTTTGTGGGAAGTTGAAAGAAAGAGGGTCCAGTAGTTATATTTTAGAAGAGGCAAAAAGTAGTTAGAGAATTGCATAACTTTCACTATGAAACGCCGAAATTCATAAACATCCATATAAGAAAGGAGGTTGCGTATGCCGAAGGCGATTTTGGGAGGAATTGAGATTGAAGTTGATGAGGATGGTTTCATTCAGGAACCTGAAAAGTGGAATAAAGAGGTAGCAGAAGATCTGGCAAAGATAGAGAATGCCTATCCTCTTACAGAAGATCACTGGAAGGTGGTTAACTATCTGAGGGAGTACTATCTGAAATTCGAAATAGCCCCGCCAATCAGAATGCTTTGTAAGCAAACGGGCTTTGACCTCAAAAAGATATATGAACTTTTCCCATCTGGCCCTGCCAAGGGTGCGTGTAAGATCGCGGGCTTACCAAAACCGACAGGGTGTGTGTAGCACAAATTGGAGACTTTTTTAGCCTTATTTACTTATTTCGCCCATCTTTTCTTAATCCACGTCTACATTGTAAGACTGGCAAAATACCTTAAGATGCCGGTCCATCTTAGATGGGAACTCTATCCTGTCATACATGAAGAAAAATACCCATCCGCCAGCTCCTACCTCGAAGAAAAGGACTGGTGGTTAAAAAAAAGGAAGAAAAAGTATCTTCGTGGATTTTTTTTCCTTCTCAAGGACTATTTCATTCTTTCAGATTATGCAAAGGGAAAGTTCCTTTACTGGTTGGGACTATATCCCTGGCATATGGGATTCATCCTTACCATGTTTTTTGAATTCCTCTGTTTTATCAGTGGACTATACATCATCCGAGGAGGACAGGTTTCGGACAGTTCACCGTCCATTGTAGGAACTTTTCTTTACCACATGACTTTAATTATTGGGGTTTTGAGCTTTTTAACTGGCATGGTCGGTTCTGTACTTATCTTTTTAAACCGGGTTTTCGACAAAAGTTTAAGGGAGTATGCCGTCCTACTACACTACATCACTTATGGCGTGACGTTTCTTCTTTTCTTTACCGGTTTCTACTCATGGTTCTTTACGGACCCAAAACTTGAAGAATATAGACTATTTTGGGCGGGACTTTTAAGTTTCGATTTTAGCCGTGTTGGTTTGTGGACAGCAATCCACATAATGGTTTACGATCTTTTCCTTCTTTACCTTCCGTACACCCGCTGGCTCCACTACATCACAAGGTTTTTTGCCTTCTTTTTCATCCGATGGGATGACGAGCCAAACATACCGGGAAGCAGTCTGGAAAGAAAAGTTGCGCGCCTTCTTGAAAAGAAGGTTACGTGGTCTGCTCCACACATTGATAAGGGCAAAAGTTGGGTTGATTTGGCAAGGGTATAGTCTTGATGAGGATAAGCGATTTTTCAAAAAAGAAGGAAAGATTACTCAAGATCAAAAAGGAAGACCTTATTGACCTTCCGTATCCCTACAATAGAAGAGATCTTGAACCAGATATTCAAGGGTTAACCGAAGATCAGCTCAAAACTTTCGATTCATCCCTTGACGGAATATCTGCACTCGGAATAAGAATGCCAAAGGACAGAAAAGAAGAAGAGGAGATTGTAAGGAAATTCATAAATGGTCTTCAAAAACTTCTGACCCCCGAGAATAACTGGACATTCCTTATGCCTCTTTATCATTCCCTCGAGTACTGCGTGAGATGTCAGCTTTGTAACGACCATTGCCCAGTATATATAGCCTCAGGAAAAAAAGAAATTTACAGACCGACCCTAAGGGGAGAGATTTTAAGAAGATTAGTAGAAAGGTACGTGAAGAAAAGAAGCAGTGTGGTTCTTAAGCTTTCTGGGTGTGATCTGGAACTCAACTGGCAAACAATCGCGAGATTGGGAGAACTTGCCTATCGATGTACACTTTGCAGAAGGTGCGCTATGGCCTGTCCGTTGGGGGTTGACAACGGTCTTATCTCGCGTGAAATAAGAAAACTTTTGAGTCAGGAACTGGGACTTGCCCCAAAAGAATTGCATGAACTAGGAACTGTTCAACAACTCAAGGTCGGTTCCTCAACCGGTATAACTCCAAAGGCATTGAAGAACATCATCGAATTTATAGAAAGCGACATAGAAGAAAAGTTGGGAAAAAAGATAAAGATCCCAGTTGACAAGGAAGGGGCAGAGGTTTTACTCATACACAACGCAGGTGAGTATCTTTCATGGCCAGAAAATGTTGAAGCGTTTGCCATAATCTTCGATCTTGCAAATATAGATTGGACTCTATCTAGCGACCTTATGGGGTACGACGCTGTTAATTACGGACTTTGGTACGATGATATTCAGTTCGCAAGGATTGCAATAAGGCACATCGAAGTTGCAAAAAAACTCAAAGTTAAAAAGATAAATGTTGGCGAGTGCGGGCATGCTCATAAGGCGCTTGTAGTTGTCGCCGACAGGGTGCTTACGGGAGATATGAACATTCCAAGGGAAAGCGCTTTACCACTACTTAGGGATCTGATTGTTAAAGGAAAGCTGAAAGTCGATCCCAAAAAGAATAACTTTCCAGTCACACTCCACGACCCTTGTAATGTTGTAAGACTCATGGGCATCGTCGAACCTCAAAGGGAGATACTCCGAAGGATCTGTCCTGACTTCAGGGAGATGGAACCGCATGGGATACACAATTACTGCTGCGGTGGTGGGAGCGGTTTTGCCATAATCCAGTCCATGAACTTCCCGTCCTGGAGAAGCTCTGTCTCAGGAAGGATGAAGTTAAAACAGATCTTAGAAGTGTTCCAAGATGTAATTTCCCCGGATGTCAAGAAATATGTGTGCGCTCCGTGCTCTAACTGTAAAGGACAGCTAAGAGACCTTTTTAATTCTTTCAAGACAAACGAGTTGTGCGGAATATTTTATGGTGGGATTGCGGAATTGATAGTAAATGCCTTGGAGGATTTAAAAAAGCCATTCATAGAATGGGAATGGCACTAGGTAGATTTCGAAAGGCTCGATTTTCAGCTTTGAGAGAAATCGTCTATTCGTCAAAAGATAGAGATCATAAAATAAGTATATAGGCGGACTTTACAAAAAAGCTTAAATCTTTAAAAGTGAAAAGCTCGAACCTCCCTTATTTAGCCTTAACCTTAAATTCCCTTCTCGAGCTTAGAGCAAAAGAGAACGGAGAGCGTGTTGCCCTCGTAAAGGGGGATTTCTTTACTTACGGACGGTTAAAGAACTTGTCGGATAAGGTTGGTCTTTACTTGAAGAGACTGAACGTCCAAAAAGGGGAAAGGGTGGGAATTTTAGGCGAAAACGGGCCCATGTGGCTGATTTCGTTCTTTGGGATCCAAAGTGTTGGGGCGATCTGTGTGCCTCTTGACACAAGACTCGGTTTTTTTGAGATTAAGGGCATAATAGACCATTCTGATATAAGAGTTCTTTTCACGGAAAGAAGGTTTATAAGACAGATAGCAGATATGGTAGCGGAGAGAATGGTAGAGATTGTCGATCTCGACCGTGACCAGTTTTTAGATCTCATCGATAAGAAAGAGAAAAACACTTACAATTTGTCGTTAGAAGAAAAGCCGGATCCTGAAGATCCGGCAATACTATTTTACACCTCTGGCACAACAGGTACTCAGAAAGGGATCCTCCTTTCGCACAGGAATGTCCTATCCAATATAAGATCGATCCTCTCGATGGTAAAGGTGGGTGAGGATGATAGATTCTTCTCAATACTACCAATCTCTCATGCTTATGAACTCGTTGCGGGAAATTTGCTTCCTCTAGCAGCGGGTGCCTCCATCGCTTACGCCTCTTCGCTAAAGCCGAAAGAACTATTGGAGGACCTGTCTCGTGCCAAACCCACCATAATTCTTGCTGTCCCTCTCTTTTTGGAGAAACTCTTACGCGGTATCGAGAGGCGGATTGAATTGTCTTCTCCGGTTAAAAGACTTTTCATAACTCTCGCTTTGAGAACTCCGGGTTTAAAAAAATTGGTGCAGGTGGGCATTAAAAAGAGCATGGGCCTTAGGCGGCTTAGATTTTTTGTTTCCGGGGGTGCCCATCTTCCTGAGGATGTTGAGATCAAGATGAGAAGATTAGGTTTTAAAGTAATCCAAGGATATGGCCTTACAGAAGCATCACCTGTTGTTTCCTTGAATCCGCCCGATAAACCAAAGGTTGGTAGTTGCGGAATCCCGCTTCCCGGTGTGGAGGTGCGGATTTGGGCTCCAGGGCATGATGGAGTTGGAGAGATCGTAATTCGAGGCGAAAACGTGATGAAAGGATATTACCGTAATGATGAGGCGAATAAGGAAGTTTTTCTCATGGAGAATTATCTCCGAACCGGAGACCTCGGTTTTTTGGACAAAGATGGCTACCTTTTCATAGTAGGCCGGAAAAAATCTGCAATAGTTACTAAAGGAGGGCTAACCATTTATCCGGAAGAGATAGAAAATATCCTATGTAAGTCGCCGTACGTTAAAGAAGCCCTCGTCTTACTAAAAAAGAGAGATCAAAAAGAGGAGCTTCATGCGATAATCTTCCCTGATGAGGAAGTAGTGAAAGACAGGCTTGGAGATTTTTCGGAAAAAGAAGAAAGGGAAAAGGTGTTAAAAGAGGTGATAAGGAGGGAAATTGAGACGGTTTCAAAAGGTCTTGCGGATTACAAAAGAATAAGAAGCTTCTCATTAAGGTTCGAGGAGTTCCCTAAAACAACGACCAATAAAATCAAGAGGTACCTTTTTGAAGGTCATGATCCTTTAAGATGAAGCGGGAATTGGCATTTTTGATCCGGTCTACCTCTTCAATATGGAAAAGATGATCGTAAGGATGAGGCTAATAAGAAGGCTCGTTGTAAGCGGAAAGTAAAAAGAGAAACGTTCCTTTTTTATGTGAATATCTCCTGGAAGCTTTCCAATATAAGGGATTTTTTCTCCCAAGGCGAAGATTATGCCTAAAAGTACGAGCATAAGCCCTGCAAAGATAAGGATCTTACCTATCCCTCCCATATCAACCTCCAAGATCTATATAATGCAGCCTAAGACAAAACTCAAATTCCGTGCCTTTCTTTTTCGCTGAATATGCATCCGCAATAGTTCTGTCTGTACATGTTTAAAGCCTTTGACTCCGACAAGCCCATCTGCCATCCGGTCCTAAAGTCGAAGTAGACGAAATTTATACCGTACGCCTTGGATAACTCTTGGCATAATTCTTTTAAGGTTTCGTGTTTCTGATATTTGCTATAAAGTAAAGTCGTTGTTACATTCTTAAAACCGTCCTTTAGGGCCTGCTCAAATGTTCTTTCCATTCTAATTTTGTAACAGTAAAGACACCTCTTTTCTTTATTTGCAAGCTGGCCTTCTAAAAAGCTTTCTAGATCGTAGGAGAGATCTGTGATTAGACGAAAAAGCGCAACTTTCGAATATGAAAGGAGAGTCTCCAACCTCTTTTTAAACTCGGAAAAGGGATGGATGTTCGGATTAAAAAAGAACCCCGTAACCTCGTAACCTTCCTCTCTTAGGACCTTGAGTGGATAAATTAGACACGGTGCACAGCAGACGTGTAAAAGAAGACTATCCTTCATACGTGAGATCTTTTAACTTCTCCTTTATCTTTGCTCTAGCCGCGGCAAGTTTGGCGATAGTTACTCTAAAAGGGGAACAGCTCACGTAATCTAACCCGATTCTATGGCAAAATTCGACAGAATTAGGTTCCCCTCCATGTTCTCCGCATATACCTATCTTTAGATCAGAACGGGTTTTCCTTCCAAGATCGACTGCTATCTTCATAAGCTTTCCAACCCCTTCTTCATCTATCCGCTGGAAGGGATCGTATGGGTATATGCCCTTCTCAAGATAGTAGACTAAAAATTTTCCAGAATCGTCCCTACTCATCCCGAGAGTCGTCTGTGTGAGATCGTTCGTTCCAAAGGAGAAGAACTCCGCCTCTTTTGCTATTTCATCCGCCACAAGAGCAGCCCTCGGAACCTCTATCATGGTCCCCACCTTATAGTCCACTCGGGATCCATACTTTCTAAACGTCTCTTCCGCAACATCATTTATTATCTTTTTTTGGAGAGCTATTTCGTTTACGTGTCCCACAAGTGGAATCATTATCTCCGGTTTCACATTTATACCCCTTTTCTTTACCTCACACGCCGCCTCAAAAATTGCCCTCGCCTGCATCTCAGTTATTTCCGGATACATAATACCTAAACGACAACCGCGGTGGCCCAACATGGGATTCGCCTCTTTTAGCCCTTCAATTTTAGCAATAAGAGTTTCGTAGCTTACATTAAGCTTACTAGCTAGAGCCCTTATCTCTTTCTCTTCCTTTGGAAGGAATTCGTGTAGAGGTGGGTCGAGAGTCCTTATAGTTACTGGCTTCTCCTTCATTACTTCGAAGATACCGATAAAATCGTTTTTCTGCATCGGAAGTAGTTTGCTTAGCGCTCTTTCCCTTTCCGCCTTATTTTCTGCGATTATCATCTCCCTTACCGCATCTATCCTTTCGCCTTCAAAAAACATGTGCTCCGTCCTGCAAAGCCCTATACCTTCCGCACCAAAGGCACACGCGATCTCCGCCTGCTCCGGTAAATCGGCGTTGGCGTAAACGCCAAGACTCTTTATTTCGTCGACCCAACCCATAAATGTGGCAAAGTCTTGATAGATCTTTGACTCCTCGGCCTTCAGTTTCTTTTCCACAAGAACCTGAAGAACCTCAGATGGGGTCGTCTTTATCTCTCCTTCGAATACTTCACCTGTAGTTCCATCCAAGGATATCATATCGCCTTCCCGAATTACCCTTCCGTTTACCTTAATAGTTCTCTCTTTATAACTTATCTCCAGATCTTCGCATCCTACCACGCAAACTTTACCCATCTGTCTTGCAACGAGTGCTGCGTGGCTTGTCATTCCGCCTCTCGAAGTTAATATTCCCTGAGCTGCGTTCATCCCTCGTATATCCTCTGGAGAAGTTTCAATCCGTACAAGGATCACCTTTTTTCCCTGCCTTGCCCATTCCTCCGCATCTTCAGCATTGAATACAACCTGGCCTGTGGCAGCTCCAGGTCCAGCATTAAGCCCTTTGGCGAGAAGCTTACCTGATTTTAAGGCTTTTTCTTTCTCTTTGGGATCGAATATGGGCCTGAGAATCTGGTTTAACTGGTCGGGCTCAACTCTCATAATCGCCTCTTCTTTTGTGATCAATCCCTCCCTCACCATGTCAACTGCGATCTTTAGCGCTGCGAAGGCAGTTCTCTTTCCGGATCTTGTCTGAAGCATCCACAACTTCCCTTTCTGAATCGTAAATTCAATATCCTGCATGTCCTTATAATGGCGCTCCAAAGTGTTCCGGATTGACACAAGCTCCTTATATATCTCTGGCATCTCCTCTTCTAGGGATTTCTGATTAGGGTCAGATTTCTGGGCTCTGGTTAGGGGGAGGGGTGTCCTTATTCCGGCAACCACATCTTCACCCTGGGCATTCAGGAGGTACTCTCCATAAAGGAGATTCTCACCCGTTGCCGGATCCCTTGTGAAGGCAACACCTGTTGCCGAATCCAAGCCCATGTTCCCAAAAACCATACACTGGACGTTTACGGCCGTTCCCCAATCTTCTGGAATATTATTGAGTTCTCTATACGCTTTCGCTCTGGGATTATTCCACGATCTAAAAACTGCCCCAATCGCTTCCCATAGCTGCTCGTACGGATCCGAAGGAAAGTCTTTGCCAGTTCTATCCTTTATTAAGGTTTTGAATTCTCTGACGAGTTCTTTTAGATCGTCTACTGTAAACTCGATGTCGTATCTTATCCCCCTTTCCTTCTTTTTTTTCTCTATTACCTCTTCAAAAGGATCATGCTCATCTTTACTTTTCGGTTTAAGCCCTAAAACCACATCTCCGTACATCTGGACGAACCTTCTGTAGCAGTCCCAGGCAAACCATTCATTGCCAGTAAGCCTTGCCAAACCTTCAACGGTCTTGTCATTAAGCCCGAGGTTCAGTACCGTGTCCATCATACCAGGCATGCTTACCCGAGCGCCGGACCTAACAGAGAAAAGAAGGGGTCTTTCAGGATCTCCGAATTTTGCACCCATCAGTTCTTCTACTTTTTTTATATTTTCCCTTACCTCCTCCTCGAGCCCTTCGGGGAGTTTCATGTTATTCTGGTAGTAGTAAGTGCAAACCTCTGTCGTTATGGTGAAACCCGGAGGGACGGGTATGCCAAGATTAACCATCTCCGCAAGGGAAGCCCCTTTTCCGCCTAAAAGATCCCTCTTTTCTTCCCCCCCTTCAGCCTTGCCTCCTCCGAAAAAGTAGACGTACTTCTTTTCCATCTAGCTCCTCCTTCAATCTGATTTTATTCTTTCAAAATCGCAAAAATCCGTAAACATGTCCTTTATCCTCTTTAGAAGCCCGAGCCTATTTTTCCGGATTCTTTCATCATCGACCATCACAAATACCCGATCGAAAAATCTATCTATCGGTTCCTTAAAATCCATAAGCAAACGAACGGCTTCTTTGTACTTTCTTTCCTTGATGTACGAGTAGTAAGGCTCCTTTCTCACTTCATAAACTGAAAGTAAGGTCTCTTCTTCTTCTTTTTCGAAAAGCTCCCTTTTAACCTCATATGAATCCTCAACCTTTTTCGTAATGTTGAAAACCCTTTTGAACCCAACGATCAGTTTTTCGAACTCTGGTACCGATCTTACCTCTTTTAGACTACAAAGCCTAAGATACGCATCGAAAAGGTCTAAATGTGCAAAGGACAGAACACTTTCTACAAGATCGTACTCGTATCCCTCGTCTATCATCAAAAACTTGAACCTTGTGGCTATGAAGTTTAATAGCTCCGTCTTTATTACATCTAAAGGCAGCCTTTTTTCTATGTGGGATGCTGAAAGATAGGAGAATGAAATGAGATCACCTAAAGAGATGTGAAGCTCCTTCCCCACTATCGTTCTTACAAGACCTATAGCGCACCTTCGAAGTCCATAGGGATCTAAATTACCTGTGGGTGTTATTCCGACTGAGAAGAATGAAACGAGGGTATCGATTTTGTCTGCAATACTCATTATGATGCCAAGCCTTGTCTTTGGCAGTTCTCCCTCCGATGAAAGCGGGAGGTAGTGCTCCTCAATTGCATAAGACACCTCTTCGTCTTCGCCTCTAAGTTGGGCATAGATCCTACCCATCTTTCCTTGAAGTTCTGGAAATTCTGCAACCATATGGGTTAGAAGATCAACTTTAAGTAGTTTAGATGCTCTTTTAAGTTTTGAAATGTCTTTAAAGTTCAGTAGATCTGCGAGATGGCCGGCTATTTTCTCAACCCTTTCGGCCTTTTCCTTCATCGTTCCCAATTTTTCATGAAACACAACGCTATCGAGCCTTTCGTAAAGCGAAAAAAAATCCATCCGTTTGTCTTCTTCAAAGTAAAATTTGGCGTCGTCGAGCCTTGCTTTTAGGACTTTTTCATTTCCTTTTACGATAACGTCGGAAAAAGGAGAAAGAGTGTTCGCAAAAAATATGAAATAGGGCTTTAGAACCCCATTTTCGCCTACAAGGGGTATGTATCTTTGGTGTGATTGCATAACGTTTATAACGACGTAGTACGGCAGAGTAAGGTAGATCGGGTCGAAGCTACCCTTCATTGCATATGGAAACTCGGTAATGTAGAGTATCTCCTTTAAAAGTTCCTCACTGAATACGGCTTTCGATCCGGTCTCTTTTTCGATTTTTTCTATGCCTTCCATTATGAGTCTCATTCTCTCATTTTCGTCGACAATGACGTAGGCCTCTTTGAGTTTTGGTACATAGTCTAAAGGGTTATTTATTACGATTGGTCCTTTAGTTAAGAACCTATGCCCGTAAGTTAGATTTCCACTTTTTACATCTGCGATTTTAACATCTATCACTTTCCCGTCGAGGATCACACAAAGCCACTGTATCGGTCTTGCAAACTCAAAGGTCTCAAACCCCCATCTCATTTTTTTTGGAAAGGGGATCTTCGATATAACATCCCCGACTATTTCTGGAAGGATATCCTCAGTGTCCTTCCCGCCCTCCTTTTTCTCGCATGCCAAAACTAAAACCCCGTCTTTTTCAACCTTCTTTAAATCATCGATAGCGACTCCTTGTGATTTAGCAAAACCAAGGGCTGGCTTAAGTGGGGTTCCCTTCTCGTCGTAGGCCACAGTCACAGGAGGTCCGTACTTTAAAATCACAATTTCTTCCTGCTTTGGGGATACACCGAAAACGAGCGCAGCAAGCCTTCTTGGCGTGGCGAATACATTAATTTCCCCAAACTTTATACGCTTTGCGTAGAAAGCTTCTTCGAGGGCCTTTTTAAAACCTTCTTTGGCTCCTTCTATAAAGCGGGCAGGAAGTTCCTCTGTTCCTATCTCGAAAAGAAGAGTCTTCATCTTTTTCGATTGAGCAAGGGGTAATTCATATCTTCTCTCTTTTTGAGATAGAGTTCTGCAGTCATCTTGGCTAGATTCCTTACCCTCGCGATGTAATTTGCCCTTTCTTGAACACTTATTGCCCCCCTTGCGTCTAAGAGATTAAAGATGTGTGAACATTTGAGGCAAAAGTCATATCCTGGATAAACAAGCTCTTTTTCCTTTAACATCCTTACACTTTCCCTTTCGTAGGTCTCAAAGAGCTCTTTGAGCACAGAAACATCCGCCTCTTCAAAATTAAACGTGGAGTATTCTCTTTCCGTTTCCAAAAAGATATCCCCGTAAAGTATATCCTCGTTCCATTTTATATCGAAGACGCTATCCACATCCTGCAAATACATAGCTATTCTTTCAAGTCCGTACGTTATTTCACAAGGTATGGGATTAAGATCTATCCCACCGCACTGCTGGAAATATGTGAACTGGGTAATCTCCATCCCGTCCACCCAAACCTCCCATCCCAGACCCCATGCACCGAGTGTTGGAGATTCCCAATCGTCCTCTATGAACCTTATATCGTGGATTTTTGGATCGATCCCTATTCTCTGTAAGCTTTCAAGGTAGATTTCCTGAATATTTTTTGGATGCGGTTTCATGAGAACTTGAAACTGATAGTAGTGCTGGAGTCTATTGGGATTTTCCCCGTAGCGTCCGTCAGTCGGTCTCCGTGAGGGCTGAACATAGGCTGTAAACCATGGTTCCGGTCCTAAAGCCTTAAGGAAGGTGGCAGGATGGAAGGTGCCAGCTCCAACCTCCATGTCGTAAGGTTGCTGAATTATGCAACCCTTCTCAGCCCAGAATCTCTGTAACTCTATAATGAGGTCCTGGAGGTACATCGAATTTTCTATAACACAAAAGGAAATCCATTGCCAAGAACTTGCGCTGGACAGGAAAGAGTAAGAAAGGTAAGAATTTATCGATGGATTCAAAACCCATAATCGTCGTAAGCAAATGTCTCACTGGAGAAAAAGTACGCTACAATGGCGAAACAATATCTGACGCAAGTATCGTAATCTTATCCGAGATCACAGAAATAGTCCCTTTTTGCCCAGAAATCGAGGCCAATCTTGGAGTTCCAAGAAATCCTTTGATACTCGTTAAAAAGAAGCGAAGAAGACTCATAGTCCAAGAAGAAAAAACAGGAATTGATCGGACAGAGCTGCTAAAAAATGTGTGCGAGTCCTTCCTTTCAAAACTCCATTTTGTCGACGGATTCGTACTTAAATCCAAATCCCCAAGCTGCGGATGGAAGAGTGCCAAAATATACGATGCTAACGGATTGGAAGTTTCACGAAAGGGTAGGGGTATCTTTGCAAAAAGCATACAAAGACATTTCAGGAACGTTCCCATTGTGGAGGAGGTGGATCTTAAATTGGAGGATAAGAAAAAAAACTTTATCGTTCGCGTATTTCTTTCATCATGGATAAGGAAAAAGACGAAGGAAGACTTTAAGAGCCAATTTGACGATTCGATTTTAGAAATCCTAAAGATCAATTCTCATCTGTTATTATCCCAAAATTTCTCGGATGGAACGGCTATAAATCCGAGAAAAAATGAAGGTGACCTAAAGAAAACTCTTTTTACGAGGCTTTCTAGAAACGCTGTGTATCGCCTTTACTCTTTATTCGAAGAGATCTACCAGTTCAACTGTTGCAGTGGCAGGGGCGAAATGTTAAAAAATAACGTCCGAAATCATGGAAGGACTTAGGGATTTCATAAGGGAGATCATTGAAAAAGACCTAAAAGAAAAAAAGTATTCAAAGGTAATTACGAGGTTCCCTCCCGAACCGAATGGATATCTGCACATAGGACATGCAAAATCGATATGTCTAAATTTTGGAATCGCGGAGGAATTCGGGGGAAAATGCAATTTGAGGATGGACGATACCGACCCCGAAGGGGAAAAGGAGGAGTATGTAAAGGCGATAATTGAGGATGTGAAGTGGCTGGGGTTCGATTTTGGAGAAAAGGTCTTTTACGCCTCGGATTATTTTGAAAAGCTCTACGAGTACGCCAGAGAGCTCATAAAAAAAGGGAAAGCCTACGTTTGCCATCTAACCCCTGAAGAGTTGAAAGCTTCCAGAGGAAACTTCACGCAACCAGGAAAAAAAAGCCCGTATAGAGAAAGGTCGGTTGAGGAAAATTTAGAGCTTTTTGAAAGGATGAAAAACGGAGAATTCGAAGAAGGAACCTGTGTGCTAAGAGCAAAGATAGACATGCAGTCTCCCAATATGGTTATGCGGGATCCGGTTATTTACCGTATAAAAAAGGTGCCTCATTACAGAACTGGAAACAAATGGAACATATACCCCATGTACGACTTCGCCCACCCTCTGTCAGATGCTATAGAAGGTGTTACCCATTCGATCTGCACGCTTGAGTTCGAAAACAATAGACCCCTTTATGAGTGGTTTGTTGAAGAACTCGTCACTAGTCCGGAAAAGCCAAAGCAGATCGAATTTGCAAGACTAAACTTAAGCCACACAGTCTTAAGCAAGAGGCTTTTGTCCAAACTAGTCGATGAAAAAATAGTCGATGGCTGGGACGATCCAAGAATGCCGACTCTTGCAGGACTTCGCAGGCGCGGTTACACTCCGGACGCCATAAAGGATTTCATAAAAAGGATAGGGGTTGCAAGAAACGAAAACCTAGTTGACATCTCTTTACTTGAACACTGTGTTAGAGAAGACCTCGACTGGAAGGCACCTAGAATCATGGGTGTTATAAGGCCAATAGAAGTCTTAATTGAGAATTATCCTCAAGGGAAGTTCGAAATACTTGAGTGTCCAAATCATCCAAAAAGACCAGAGATGGGTTCAAGAAAGATTATCTTTGCTCGGGAAATATACATTGATGAAGAAGACTTCTCCGAAACCCCCCCTCCAGGCTATAAACGCCTGACACCGGGGGGTGAAGTGCGCCTAAGGTATGCTTATAGGATCAGGTGCAAGGATGTGATAAAAGATGAAACCGGCAGGATAAAAACGCTTATATGCACTTACGATCCCGAATCAAAAAACGTTGAAAAAAAAGGTAAAGAAGGAGTTATCCACTGGGTTGCGAAATCTGATGCTATTGCCGCTGAGGTAAGACTCTATGACAGGTTATTCACAGTACCCGATCCAGCATCCTATGGAGACGATTTTCTAAAGTACATCAATCCCAAGTCTTTAGAGATTATCTTCCCTTCCTACGTTGAAAAAAAACTTGCTCAAAGCGAGCCTGGAAGCGTCTTTCAGTTCGAAAGGGTAGGGTATTTCTGTATTGACAGCAAAGATTCGAAAAAAGAACGACCAGTTTTAAACCTGGTTGTACCCCTTAAGGATCCTTACTCGAAGAAAATAAAATAAAATGGCTGGGGGACAAGGATTCGAACCTTGATTCACGGGTTCAGAGCCCGTTGTCCTACCGTTGAACGATCCCCCAGTTCAAAAAAAATAATAGCATCAAAGACTATCGCCGTCAATAATAAGCCATAAAAAACCTCTTGCATTTTCCCATTCCGACTGATATACAGTTCGAGAGTGCGGTTAAAGGTCAGGTTTGCCGATCCTCAAGGAAAACCTGTTATCCTTCCGTGCAACTATAATGAGCTCGTCCAAAGCTTTATTTACAAAAATCTCGATGAATGGCTTTCAAAAAAGATCCATGACGAAGGTTTTACTGATCCAGTAACAAAAAGGGCATTCAAGCTTTTTACTTTTTCCAGGTTAATACCAGATAGGCGAGCATTTGTAGAAAACCAGTGGATCACTTTGTACGGCAACATAAATCTCGTTGTATGTTCACCTTCGCGGGACTTTGTGGAGTCTTTTGCGATAAACCTTTTAAAAAGTGAAAGCTTCGAACTTGGCAGAAAAAGGTTTTGTATACTATCCGTAGAAGTCGAAGGTTTACCCGACTACGAGGAAAGAATCCTTGTGAGAACCTTATCTCCCATAACGGTTTACAGAACTCCCAATGATTTTGAGGGAAGAAAGAGCACGTATTACTTGAGCCCATTCGAAAGGGAGTTCGAAGAATCTTTACTAGAAAATCTGCGAAAGAAGTCTAGGACATTTTACGGTGAGGACATAAAAGGAGGCTCCATAAGACCTTATAAAGTGAGCTCAAAAAACCAAAGGATCCTTCGCTACAAAGGGACAATTATAAAGGGATGGGACGGCATATTCGAATTGAATCTTCCGGAAAAGCTCTTCATTTTGGCATTCGAGACAGGTCTTGGAGCAAAAAACTCCCAGGGATTTGGGTGTATAGAGGTTTGGCATAAAGATATGCGTAAAAGCGAAAAAAGCACCAACGGCTGGGCCAATGCTATCTAGGAATCTTAAAAAAGTTTGCGTTACTTTAGAAACTGTGAGTCCGGCATTTTTGTCCGGCTCAAGTCCAAGGTCTCTCCCCGAAATCCGCGCTCCCTCTTTTCGCGGCGTAATGAGATTCTGGCTGAGGGCGC
>JANXAF010000006.1:325-126552 GCA_025062045.1 Thermodesulfobacteriota bacterium | reverse complement strand
CACCAAAAATGGATGCCGTTTTTTATCTTTGCAATGAAATATTCCCGCTTATAAAAAACCTAAAAAATGTAAAACTTTTCGTTTGGAACAACGATCCGTAGGAAGATATAATTATTACAGGGTATGTAAGTCACCTCAGGTGGGCAAGAGCATCGGTCGCTCCTTTGAGGTACGGGTCGGGGATGAAGGGAAAGATTGGCGAAGCCCTCTCCTTTGCCTCCCTGTGGTTACGGCATCTATTGAAGTTTAAGCGATGGGACTTACTCACGGAGTGAACATTTTAATAGCCGATGATGCGGAAAGGTTTGCGGAGGAGGTCATACGTGTATACAATGACAGAAATCTTTGGGAGACCTTATCCCGTAATGGGAAACAGTTTATTGAGCAGAATTATTCCCCAAAGAAGGTAAAAAAAGTTCGGTCTATCTTTACAGAAATGGCGATCCGACATACGGTTCCTCAAAGACAAAAGGGACTGAAAAAAGAAAAGATAGAATTTAGAGAGCCAGCTCAGCCCTTTGGCATGACAAGCGTAATTGTACTTGCCAAAGAGAACTGGCAGTACACAAGGGCATGTCTTGAATCGTTAGCACGGTATACTGATCTTCCCTATGAGATCGTCCTTGTGGACAATGGCTCTGAAAAACCCTTCTTGGGTAAGGTTTTGAAGTTTAAGGAGAGATGGAAAGGGACAGAGATAAAATACTTTAGGGCTCAGAAGAATCAGGGTTTTGCAAGAGGATGTAATAGGGGGATTGAGGTATCGAAAGGAGACTACGTTTTAATACTTAACAACGATGCTTTAGTAAGTCCCGGCTGGCTTAAGGGCCTTATAAAACCACTCCTCGATAAAGGCAAGATAGGAATAACGGGTCCCCTCTCCAATTACGTATACGGTGGGCAAATGATCGAGGATTGTCCTTTAAGGTTTGATGATCCGCTAAAGGTGGATTTTGGGAAACTTTCCGCGTACGCCGTAAAACTAAAGGAGGAGAATAAGGGTCTCTACATAAGCAGAATTACATAATTGGGCTTTGTATGGCAATAAAGAGGGAGGTGATCGAAAAGATAGGGGGATTTGATGAAAATTTCTTTCCTGGGAATTTTGAAGATGACGATTTTTGCATAAGGGCAAAGCACGCAGGATACGAGACTTTGATCTCTTGCGAGTCCTTTGTGTACCATTTTGGAAATAGAACCTTCATGAATGAAGTGGCAGATTACGAGCTTTCAATACAAAAAAATCTAAGAAAATTACAGGACAAGTGGGGTATCTACCATTTTTTAACAAAAGACCAGTTGATAGAAAAAGCTTCAAAGGCGGAAATCACGGACGAAAAACTGGTTTTTCCCATATTGAGCGATACTTTTTTCATCATTGAGTGGGATAAGAAAAGCTGGCTAAAAAAGTTTGACTACTACTTGAATCACCCCTATGTAAGAATAGCCGAACTTATAGTACACCCTAACGGGGAAAAGATCGAATTTGTACAAGCACAACTTGAATCATACATGAAAGAGAAAAGCTTTACCGAGGCTCCAGAGATTGTGCTATACGATGGAAAAAAGGAAGAGCTCCTAAACGATTTAAAAGGGAGAAAGTACCTCATTGTGACTCATGTAGATCTCAATCGGATATCCGAGCAATTTCCGGATGACGTTTTTTTGCTTTTCGCGTGATGGACGTGGAAGAGCTTATATCCCAATTTGTGAGGCTTACCGAAGATGCTTTATCCGAGCCGGACGATGAGGCATTCATAGAGATTATCAAAGCGAGAGACGGACTTTTAGAGTCTATAATGGAAAAAAGTGTCGATTTTCCGTGGGTTAAGAAGGAACACGTAGAGATGGAAAAAGAGATTCTAAGAAGGCTAGAATCTATAAAGACGAAAGTTCTAAAAGAGATGGATAATCTCTCAATGAAAAAGAGAGCCATCGCATCGTATCAACCAAAATTTCCCTTCCCTCCCATGCCTGCATTTCTAGATAAGGAGGAGTAGGGGAGTCCCTTAAGTTTTTTTTTGGCCTGCCGATATAGAATCTAGAGTTCCAAGATGACCATCACTGACTTACGAATTACAGCCATAATCAGAACCTATGTTAAGCACATGAAGATTAGGCCCAAGTCACAAGAAAAGGTGACCACTCCGGAAGTCTCGGAGGATCGGGTAGTAATTTCAGAAGAGGCAATGAAAAAAGTTCTTTTCGAGAGGATAGGGGCGAAGGTAGCCAACAAAGCAAGAAGACATGAATCAGAAAAGTGAGTATTTTAGCATCCTTATAGTCGATGATAATACCGAGACTGTTTCCCTTCTTAGAGAGTACTTAAGGGATGAGGCGGACACAGTAGACGGTGCCAGGGACGGAATAGAGGCCCTCGAAAGGTATAAAAATCACAGGTATGACCTCATAATTACGGATCTTAGCATGCCAGGTATGTCAGGTATTGAGCTTATTCAAAAGATAAGGGAGATAGATGATCTTACCGAATTCGTCATAATAACTGCTTACGCGTCGATAGACACGGCAATCGATGCGGTAAGACTAGGGGCATTTGACTATTTAATTAAGCCTTTTAGGCTCGAGGAGTTGAGGGTCATTGTGAAAAATGCGAAAGAGAAGGTTAGGCTTAAGAAGCTAAACAGGGAACTTTTCCTCAAGCTTCAAAAGCTTTATCAAGAGATAGAAAGGTACAAAAACGTCGGAAAAAAGACGGAAGAAGAGCCTAAGAGATCGCTACCCAGCGATACGGAACACCTAGTTGACGAAATCAAAAGGCTTGAAGGATTGAGATTGAAGATGCTTCGAATCGAGTAACTTTAGGTGGGGTTTATAATGCTTGAAGGAACAAGGGTTCTGATAATAGACGATATGCCCGCAATAGTCGAAATGCTTTCGGAATTCCTAAAGCTCAATGGGTGTGAGGTATTTAAGGCATACACCGGGTTAGAGGGTATGAAGATTCTAGATGCAGAAAGGATTGACATCGTTTTGGCGGACGTAAAGCTTCCTGACATAAACGGGGTTTCATTACTCGAGAAAATAAAGCTCAAAGACCCAACGATTCCCGTCATAATGGTCACGGGGTATCTTGAGCCTGATGTGATAATAAGCTCGATGAAAAAAGGTGCTTCCGATTTCATATTAAAGCCAATCGAATTCGATAAACTTTGGCTCAGTCTTTTGAGGGCCAAAAGGGAAAAGGAACTCCTTGGGGAAAATCTAAAAAACCACCAATCCCTTGAAGACAAAAAGAAAATAATGCTCCTCAATCGGGAACTACAGAATAGAATAAAAGAACTTACGGCAATGTATCGGATAGCTACCCGTTTCAACGCTATTAAGGTGGGTGAAGATGTCTTTGAAAAGGTTTTGGAAGTAACACGGGATGTATTCGAAGGTAGATCCGTTGCTTATTACACAGTGGACATGGACAGTAAGGAGATCATACCCTTTAAGGTGATGGGTGAGAAAGAAAAAATGGAAAAGAGGATATTTCTTAATGGACATCTCGCTAAAGACCAAAACGTTTCGGAAAAGTACGTAGAGTTAGATGAGCTCCTTCTGGTTCCAGTTTTAATAAAAAAGGAGTGCATAGGATTTTTGGGTCTCGAGAAAAAAGATAAGACCAAGGAAAAGACCCTATCGGAAGATGTTTTTCTCCTCAAGCTCATAGCCGAAAATGCTTCAGTGCAGATAGAAAACATGATGCTTTACGAAAGCCTTTTCGAAAGTCTCATGCAGACGCTTAATTCCCTAATAATTTCAATAAACAGAAGAGATGCTTACACCCAGGGCCATTGCCAAAGGGTTGCAAAATTAAGCTTACGAGTTGCTACCCTTATGGGTATTCCTGAGTGCGAAAGACACGGACTGGAACTGGTTGGTCCCATTCACGATTTGGGAAAGATAGGGATTCCTGATAGTATCCTTTTAAAACCTGGTCGCCTTACAGAAGAAGAGTACGAATTGATGAAGAAACACCCGGTATTTGGTGAAGAAATTTTAAGCAGGTTTGACCTTCTCTTAAAAGAGGCAAGACTTGTGAGATACCACCATGAAAGATACGACGGAAAGGGTTATCCCGATCACCTAAGCTCAGACGAGATTCCCATTGGAGCCAGAATTTTGGCTGTTTGTGATTCGTATGACGCCATGGTTACTGATAGGCCGTATAGAAAAGGGATGACAAGGGAAGAAGCGCTGATGGAGGTAAAAAGATGTAGCGGAACTCAATTTGACCCTGAAGTTGTGGAAGCCTTTCTTGAAATTATCAGTGGGGAAGAAAAATCCAGTCAAAATTGGTATGCTTGATTCTGAAAGAAGAGAGTATTTCAGACTAAAAGATGGTCTTTCTGTAGAATATCGGGAAATTGATGAGAGTGAGTTTGGAGTCGTAAGAAAAAGGATACTTTATGATTCTCAAAAAGTCACCCTAGAAACTTTGAAACGCCAGTTGGGCGATTTAAGGAGTTTAAAACCCGTAAGCGATTTTAACATTATATTAAGCTACCTCGACGTAATAGATAAGAAGTTAGATATGATAGTTGAACGGATTGAGTCGAAAACCGAAAGCCCTGTCTATCTTTTGTCATCAACAACGTTAGATATAAGCGGTTCAGGTGTTCGGTTTTTATCTAGGAGTAAGCCCGAGAAGAGATATTTGGAACTCGTAATCAGTCTTCCGGGAAGCTCTGAAGCAAAAATCAGGACGATAGCGGAGATTGTAAGATTTAAGGAGGAACCTGTAGATGGCCAACTGTTTTGGGAGATTGCGGCACGATATGTGGAAATAACGGAAGAGGCAAGGGATATGCTCGTAAGCTACATTTTTAGGAGACAGAGAGAAATAATGAAAAAGACAAGGGACGATGAGTGATTATGGATGTAACGACAGTATTCGGTCTTCTTTTGGGAATTGGAGCAGTGATAGTAGCATTCGTTTTGGAGGGAGGAAAGATAACGTCCCTATTTCAGCTTCCTGCAGTGATACTCGTTGTCTTCGGGACTTTTGGAGCTGCTACGATAACGACCTCTTTTCGTCAATTAGTGAGTTTACCCGCGCTATTGAGAGTCGCCTTTTCAGACAAAAATTTGAATTCCCACGAGCTTATAGAAACAATATTTGAACTCGCCCAAAAGACGAGAAAATCCGGGCTTTTAAGTCTCGAAGCAGACCTACAAAAAATAAAGGACCCGTTTTTCAGAAAAGCTCTTCAGCTTGCGATAGACGGATTTGACACTACAAAGATCAGAGAGATTCTCGACATAGAAATCTCATACATTGAAGAGAGGCACCGATCGGGAGCTATATTTTTTCAGAAGCTCGGCGGTTTTTCACCTACCTTGGGAATTATGGGAACCGTTCTGGGTCTCATACACGCTCTTTCGAATATGGATAACGCGTCGAACATGGCATCCGCCATCGCGGCCGCATTTATAGCAACACTATGGGGTGTTGCGATGGCGAACCTCATTTACCTTCCCATTTCTGACAAACTTAGAGCCAAACATCAAGAAGAAGCGCTACATCTTGAATTGATAAAGGAAGGTGTGATTTCCCTTGCGACAGGGGAGAACCCGAATGTGATAAAAATGAAGTTACTGTCTTTCCTTGTTCCTGAAAAAAGAGGAGAGAGTTAATAATAATGAGAAAGAAAGGAAGAACAGAAGAACACGAAAACGTAGAAAGGTGGCTCATAACTTATGCCGATGTTATAACGCTCCTTCTTGCACTCTTTATCATGATGTACTCATTTTCTAAAACGGATGCAGAAAAATACAAAGAGGTCTCGAGACACTTAAAAAGCATCTTCATTTCAGGCTCAAGGATACTGGAAGGGGAAGGTTTTGGTGGCGTAATCGACGAGCTTGACGCTTTAAGAGGTGAACTGGAAAGAGAGCTTGAAGACATAAAAAGAAGTCAAGGGGCAAACCAGATACAGATACTAAGGGATGAAAGGGGTGTTGTTATCAGGATCCTTGACAGAGCCTTTTTTGACGAAGGGAGGGCAGACCTTAAAGAAAACGCAAAAAAAACGATAGATAAGATAGCACCTGTGCTAAAAAGGATTAGAAATCCGGTAATGATAGAGGGCCATACCGATAATGTTCCCATTCACAACGAATATTTCAGATCGAATTGGGAACTATCGGTTAGACGTGCAACGGAAGTCGTAAGATACTTCATCGAAAAAGCAAAGATTCCACCAAATAGACTTTCCGCATCAGGTTTTGCGGAATTTAGACCCATTGCGAGCAACGAAACAGAGGAAGGTAGGGCATTAAATAGAAGGATTGAAATAGTGATCCTTAAATCCGATTGATGGTAAAAAACGTTAGTCAGTGCAAACTCCTTTGAAGAAGGGAAGGCCCAAGGAATGGGCCCTCTTTAGTATTTCTCAAAGGTCCTTAAGAGAGATTTTCATCATCTTCAATTCATCAAGCTTCTTTTTGTCTATTGGAACTTCCTTTATTATCTCAACAGCTTTTTCTGCAGTAGACAAGTTTTTGACTATCCACTCGTTCAATTTCATTCTCCAAAGCCATGGATACTCTTTTTCGTC
Source organism: Thermodesulfobacteriota bacterium (assembly GCA_025062045.1). NCBI lineage: Bacteria > Pseudomonadati > Thermodesulfobacteriota > Thermodesulfobacteriota bacterium. Next base: position 119,986 of record JANXAF010000006.1, on the reverse strand, counting down.
AATTCCAGCTGCTTTTCTCAACTCTCCGAGTGGGTACTTTAAAAAAACCGCCCTCATTGTCTCTTTCTTTTTGTCCCAAAAAACATAGACTCCCGCTAGATCGGGATAAAGCTTCTTTTCTTCTTCGGTAAGCTCCCGGGAATACAGATTTCTCTTTCCTACAGTTTTATCAAGCATAGTCTGTAAGGCATCGTCTTTACAAGATGGAGGGATAGCAAAGATCGTAAGCTCTTCGTCGGGGCTTATGCTTTTTGTGATGAATTTAGATATGAAGTAGCCGGTCCAAAGCCCGGGACACACGTGATTGTGAAGTTCCGCTGCCTTCATAAGCTCGTAGGGAGCATTCCTCATGAGCATCTGTGAGATTGTGAGGATCGAGAATTCAAAGCCAGAAAAGACTCTTTCAGTGATTCTTTTTTGCCACTCGTGTGCCTGTTTTACAATATCATCAAAAGCCACAGAATAAAGTCCTCTCTTTCCAAGAGAGTCATAGTAAAAAAGATTTCCTGAATCCCTATTGATGAATGCGAAAAAGAGAGGTTTTGAGAAATCACTGTGCACATACTGGACATTTTTCAAAGAGATTTTGTGATTTTCGATTACTCGAACGAGACCGTCCAGGTATGCCAAAGAGCCAGAGGTATATCCCACGTTTGTTATGACGTAATCGATCCTTCCTATACTCTTTTTTGCCTCCTCAAATAAGGAAGGTAATTTTAAATCTCCGGCTAAAGAAAGACCGGATGAGAAAACAAATAGAATGAGAATGAGATTTTTAAGTAAGACCCTTTTCACGTCGCACCTCCTAAAAAGAGTATTTTAACCTTCCAATTACAGTGAATCCCGGGCTTCTTTCATCTGCCGATTCCATGTACTTTTTGTCGAAGATGTTCATGAAATCGACGGATGCCTGCACAGTTTTTCCGAAATTCTTCCAGACCCTGGCATCTAGAACGAAGTATCCGCCGAGTCTTTTCATAGTTTGAGTTATTTCGTTTGTATAGATCCACTGGTAGGATTTATACGCTGGAAGTAGGCTTATAGCTAAAGGTCCGCCCAAATAGGTTATATTCCCTTTTATCTGATATCTTGGGGTTCTCGTAAGTTCCTTCCCCTCCATGTCGGGCCTTTTTTTGAATTCTTTTATCTCAGCGTAGCTTAGGGTGTAATTTAACGAAAAGGATAGGTTTTTATGTGGGTTGTACGATGAGGAGGCCTCCAATCCTTTAGATTCTACTTCTCCTACGTTCTCCCTCCGGTAGAGGGCCCTGCCAGAAAGAACCCTACCTGTTGGAACATAGTAGAGAAAGTCCTTGCCCAGTGAGTAATAAAGACTACCTGATAGTTTAAATTTTTCGTTGGATCTCCAGTCGAAACCTATTTCGTACGTGTCAATTTTTTCTGGCTTGAGGTCTGGGTTTGCCTCCTTGTAGAGTCCCCACATGATACCGGTCCTGCAAAGATCGTCTAAGATGGATGCGCGAAAACCTCTTCCATATGAAAAGTAACCACTCAAAGCTGGATGGAAGTGGTACTTTACGGAGAACCTCGGCGAGATAGCATCCCATGTGTTTGATCGTATCTTTCCACTATATGCTTTAAATTCAGAAAGGGTGGAGAAGAATTCGCCATCGTAAAAGTGCGCATGGTCGTACCTTATGCCCATAAGGAAGTTTAGTTTTCCCTCCGAAAATGGTACTTCGTGCTGAACCCAGGTCCCTACGAGTCTTATCTTTCCTTTATTTAACGTCAGATCCGGCGATGTAATATATATATCCTTTCCATCAACGCTCCCATTTCGCAGATCACCACCAACTGTTAGGGTCGAGGATTTTCCTACTCCAAATGAAAAAGAAAGATCGATTCCACTATCGATTCTTTCAGAGTCCACATCAAATCTTACGTAACTGCCACGCCTTATCGTCTCACTTACTCTCCTATAATTTTCGTTTGTATAGAATGCGTTTCCTCTTATCGTGAAATTTTGGATCTGTCCTTTGTAGTTTATTGCGTATGAGGTTGTATCAAAGTCCCTGTGGATGCCTCTCACATGCCTTATCTTTCTGCCTTCACCCCTTTTATCGTCATAAGTTTCCGCGCGAAAGGTCAATGTGTTTTCGTCGGTAGGCTCGTATCCGACAAGGAGTGTTCCAGCATTCTCAATGGCAAATCTTTTTACGGTATCGGCTGTCCTCCTATACGGAGGAACTGATATATACCCATCGCTATTTAGATTCCTTGCCGTAATTCTGTAAAAAACCTTTTTTTTCTTTCCCGAGAGGAGAAGGTCTCCGCCGTACGTTCCGAAAGAGCCGGAAAACCCCTGGATGAAACCATAAAAGGGTTTATCAGGTTTTTTTGTGATTATATGTATAACACCGCCCATCGCATTGTTTCCGTAGATTGATGATGCAGGTCCTTTAAAAATCTCTACTCTTTCTATCTCCTCCACGTTTATCCTGTTAAAATTTACGTTGCCAGTATCCGCCTTGTTTAAAGGAATACCGTCAAGAAGTACAAGAGTTCTTGCCTGCTCGTCGGAGAGGCCTCTCAGTGTGACTGTTGGAACGAGCGTGTATATACCCAGTGTTCTTACAACGTTTACATGAGCGATCGTCCTTAAGATATCGTCGATCTTAATGTATGGTGTTTCATCTATTCTTTCTCTAGTTATGACATCCACACGAGCTGGAATACGATCCAACGGTTTCTCGATTTTTGTTGCGGTGACGACTATCTCTTCGAGTTTTTTCTCAATAAGCATCTCGGCGTTTGAAGGACTAAAAAAAGAAAGAGAAAGGGCACCAATAACCAAAAGTGCAAAAATGAGCATAACCAACCTCCCAATTGTTAAATACATGTCTTCATTGATGCTCATAATATTTCTACGATATTGGTAGCACTATACTTTATTTGTACCCTTTCTGTCAAGAGGATCATTTAACGTTATGGATGGAAGTAATACTAAGTAGTTAAAAGTAGCATCAAGCGCAACTCGAAGAAGATATTTACGCACTTGACCTCAGAATTTCTGTGAAAAATCGGAGAATTAAAGGAAGTAGTTGACAAGGAGAATGTAAAGCCATAAGATAAATGACGTTAAAACCCAGAAAAAGGAGGATGCTTATGAAAAAATCTCTCACAGTATTTTTTGTTGTAACTCTGCTGGCAATATCTTTTGCGGCCTTCGGCTACGACAGGGAGCTAGCAAAAAAGTTTAACACCATGTTTTCCATGTTCACACCTGAGATGATAGCTAAAAGGCCTTGCCAGGTAACAACCACTCAGCTCCTTGACATGATCAAAAAGAGGGAACCTTTCGTCATACTCGATGTGAGAACACCCCAAGAGGTGGCGATAGTCGGTGTTACCTGGAGGGATAAACTGGAGATACCCTTGCATGAGATTTTCAAACCCGAAAACCTTGCAAAGCTACCAAAGGACAAAAAGATAGTCGTAATCTGCCATACAGGGGATAGGGCTGCTGCTGCGGTTGTGGCTTTAAGGGCAATCGGTTTTGAACAGGCATTTCAGTTTAGAGGCGGAATTGCGGAGCTCGCAAAGGAAGTGGGAAGGAGTCTTGGTGCAAGCCCATTTGAGTTCTAAGACGGAAAGAGGGGATTACCCCTCTTCCTAGCAAAAATTATTAGATCGCTATGGTAGGTTTTTAAGGTTCCTCTTCTAATGAGTCTTTAAACCGGTCAGATAGAGCGGGAGTGAAAGATCAAGAATAATTTACTCATTCGTTGGAACGTTCAGGATAAGATCTTAGTGCTTTTTCGACCTCAAAAAGAATAGTGGTTAAAGTGTTCTTTACATGGGCCGGAGTATTTACAAATTCGGAGGAGATATGGAATACTTTTTGTCTCCCAAAATCTCTATCTTCTATCCTTAAAATCTTCGTTTCCAGATCGATCGATCTTACGGGAGTGACAATACGGGCCTTTAAGACCTCTCCCTCCGAAAAGCCAGGTATCTTATTATAAACGAAAGATGCTCCTCCAACTGAAAGGTCTATCAGCGGAATCATTTCACCGTTCAAGTAAAATCTTATGTTCACATAGGAAGGAATTTGGACCCTAACATACCTACGGAGGTTGTATGGAAAAGGGTCGCTCAATTTTTCTATGAGAATGAGATCGGCTGTTGCACCGTTTTCGAATTTCACACTTTTTCTTATTTCTCTCAATTGGCCAGTAAACCCAAATCTTGGATGATCTTTCTCCTTTTTTTCCAGATAGGTGACAATTACAAATTTTCCTATGTCTTTTGGTGTGAAGGGAGGATCAGTCTGAAAAACCAAAATACTGTTTCCTTCTATTTCGTGCGTAAAAGAGTTCCTTACGTAAATTTCTTCTCTTATTATGTCTACGTCATATACGATTTTGACAGGTCTTCCTGGACCAAGCATTTTTCACTCTCATTCGTTAAAAGTCCATTTTTTTGTAAAGATATTCCAAAACAGACTTAGCCGAAATAAGACTTTCACTTCTCGTTGGAAGATAAAATCCACCCAGGACTTTGTCCATTGCATATGATAAGATTTCCAAAGGTTACTTATACACGTAAACCGATCCGACAACTGGGTCGACGTTTTTTCTCCTTTCTATGATTTCCAATACATGCTCCGTTATCCTTGATCCTTTTGAAAGAATCTTTGTCCCGTTCACTGAATACAAATCCTCCGCTATTACCATTCCGGGTTTCAGCTCATAAATAGGGGTCTTTGAGATCCTAGAATCCGTCACTACCTCTTTTTCCATTACGTATTCTGCGAGATAACATGCGATGGAAGGATCTAGGACTTTTCCGGAGGCGAAGTAAATGTATTCTAAAATGGCATCCTTTTCTAACTCTTTTGCTAAAACTTCCTCGTAAAATACTATGGCCTGAAGGATTAAGGCTTTTTTCGACATCTGATTACCCCTTAGGCCTTCGGGAAAACCCTCCCCATCGAACCTCTCGTACTGTTCTCCAACAAGAAGTGAAACATTTTGGAAGTCCTTAAGGCATGATAAAATCTTCCTACCTATCAGGGCATGTGACCTATATTGCCGTATTACCTCAAGAGAAGTTGCCTCCTGGCCTTTATGTAGAATTTGGTCAGGCAGTTCAATCTTTCCGACTTCATGTAGTAAAGCTGCTAATGTCAGTTCCTCCTTTTCCTGCTCATTGAGATCGATTTTTTCTGATAGAAAGTAGGCTAGATCTCTGGCGGCATAGGCCCTATCCTTTATTCCCGGTACCTTTAGATCAAGGATGGTGAGGATGAGTTCCTCGAGGTCCCGCACAAAGCTTCTGTTCTTTATAAGGAGCGTTTCAAGTTCCATAACCTTCGATTTAAGTCTCTGGCTTTCAGCATGAAGGAGCAATTTTTTCTCAAAAACGGGTAACAATAATTCATCCATACGCACAAAATCCGATATATAGTCCATCCACTTTGTGCATGATACCTTTTCTGGGTCCAAATAGAGAAAAAGGATAGAAAAGGGCATCTCTTTTTCATCGATTCCCTTACCCAAAAGGTTTCCTGGCGAATAAGCAAGCGCAGTTTCATCAAGCAAGATAACTTCAGGTCTTATGGTCTTAACTATAAGAAGAAATTCGTTTGGTTTTTCAGACACAGAGAAATGAAATTTGGATAAATCCCCTCCGGCAAGCCTCGTTTTTACGCTAAGCTTTCCGCTGAATACAGCAACCCTGTATTTTCCTTTCTCGTTCATCACTTGAATTCTTGAAGCTTAACGCCGATTGAAGATTTTTCCTTCTTAGGCTCCGCTTTCCCCTTCGAAGTGGTAACTATAATTGCCACTCTCCTGTTGGAGAAATCGAACGGTTTATCAGGATTTTTTAGGGCCCTGTCTGCAAGACCTTTTACCATTATTACTTGGTTTTTCTTAAGTCCATTCTCTTCGAGGATCTTTCTTGCCGCATTGGCCCTGTCTACACTTAGTTCCCAGTTTGAGTAGCCGACGGTTATATACGGTCTCGCATCGGTATGTCCCTCAATAATGATCTCATTGTCGAGTTTACCGAGCTCAGCCGCGATCATTTTGAGTAGCTCTTCTGTCTCCTTTTTTACTTTTGCACTTCCTACATCGAAGAAAAGACCTTCCGATGTCTCAATTAACTCTATCCGCATCCCCTCCTCGGTCACTTTGATCTCAACTTTGTCTCGGAATTTTTTGAATTCTGGGTATGAAGCAACAATCTCGCCGATTTTTTTCCCTTGCTCCCTCAGTTTCTCTAATTCCTTTTCTTGTGGGTCAGCAGTAATTGGAGGGTTTTTGGGAAAGAGCAGTGGTTCACCGGTTAAAATCCCAGCTTTTTTTTGGGAAGTGAAAACACCTGGCTCGCGAAAGTAAGCTGCAACTGCCTCTCTTATCTGTTGATTCTGGCTCATTATCCAAAGGACTATAAATAGCGCCATCATCGCTGTCACAAAGTCTGCGTACGCAACCTTCCAAGCTCCACCGTGATGCCCTCCGTGACCTTTTTTCTTTTTGACAACGATTATAGGGGGTACCCTTTCGCTATCCTTCACTTTTCTGTCCTCCTTGAAGCCCTTTTACATACGCTTCCATCTCCTCAAATGTAGGCCTGAAATCACTAGAAATAGATCGTCTTGCGAACTCTATAGCGACCAACGGATTAAAACCTTTCGCGGTGCATATTATTCCATTTTTTATCACCTCGAATAGTCGTGTCTCATCTTCATTGGTTATCTCGATATTGGTTGCTATTGGTTGCAAAAAGCCATAGCACATAAAAACCCCCAAGAAAGTTCCTACTAGAGCTGCTGCAACCTTCTTCCCTACTTGTTCTGCCGGTCCCCCTATTGCCTGCATGGTTATTATAATGCCCAAAACTGCTGCGACGATTCCGAGTCCGGGCATCGAATCTCCTATTTTTGAGAGAATGACGCCTGGCTTCGCACCTTCCGTATGGTGAATCTCTATGTCCTGATCCATTATCATTTCTATCTCATGTGCAGAAACACCTCCCATGATTATAAGTCTTAATGTGTCGGTCAAGAAATTCATGATGTGCTGGTCGTTAAGAAACCTCGGGTATTTTTGGAATATTGGACTCTCTTTAGGTCTTTCGATATGCGCCTCCAGAGCGATAAGACCATCCTTTCTTATGACTTGGAAGAGTTCGTATAGGAGCTTAAGTAGTTCTAGGTACACCGTTTTGTTTATCCTATTACCCTTGATAAGACTTACGACTCTTCTTCCAATTTTTTTTAAAAGATTCGGCGGGGCCGAAATCAGCAGTGCGCCGAGGGCAGCTCCGCCAATTATTATGAATTCCCCAACCTGTAAGAGGACGGGAAAAGGACCACCGGCCTCTGCAAAACCGCCTAAAACTGCCCCTAGAACTACAATAAATCCAAACATGACAAGCATTGGCCAACCTCCGGTCTGGCTGTAACTCTAAAATGATTATCGTCAAATATGGAAAATTCTTGAGATCATTCTCCGGGTAAAACTTTTTCGAAAAATGACCCGATAGGCTTTGCTAAAATAAATGCTTCTTTGTGCTCCTAAAGCATTTCTATTCAGGCTCCGATGGGTCTAAAACTACGGTCTTTACAGTTGGAGGATGACAAAGTTTTGGTAGTGCAGAGTAGGTTGCATCAAAAAGATTATTCTATTGACACTTCTTAAAGTTAAGGATATAAAGATACCAACTGGTAGGTTTCTGAATCTAAGTTTATGAAAAGACGAAAATTTTCCAAAAAAAATACAAATGGCGCTCAAATCTTGGAAATCTTGAATGCGGCGAGCAACCTTTTCAGCAAAAAGGGTTACGTTGAGACAACAATAGATGAGATTGCGAATCTTGCCGGAGTTACAAAAGGTGGGGTGTATTACTACTTCGATTCAAAGGCGGATATCCTTTACAGGATATGTTTAAGTTACGTAGAGGCCGACATAAAGGCGCTAGAAGAAAAGGTCGGAAGGATCCAAGACAGCGAAAAAAAACTTAAGTATATAGTGGATCTCCATATAGGCCACTACGCAAAGCAAAAAAACTACGCTAAAACACTCCTACACGAATCGTATAATTTGCCCAGGAAGTACCTTGCCGATATAAAGGCAAAAGAGAGGAGATATTATGAGATGGTTCTAGAGATTGTCAGCGATCTAGTCGGTGAAGGGACAAAAAAAGAAGTCGCCGTAGCTTTGACTTTCAGTCTTTTTGCCATGATGAACTGGATCTACAAGTGGTACGATCCTAAAGGACCGTTAAAACCAGAAGAGCTTTCAGCGATTGTGTTTAATCTTTTCATGAATGGCCTAAAGGGCATAAGAAAGAGCAGTGCTTTAGGAGGGGGGGATGCCTGATAAGTTCGTAACCACGTATGATCACACAGTTGGTGAGAGACTTCCCCATTTTAGATCCCTATCTGGAATCGAGTACAAAAGAATCTACGATGAGAAATGCTGGAACAAGAAGCTTCCAGATGCAGGCGAGTACCCGTTCACAAGGGGAATTTACAAGGACATGTACAGGAGTAGGCTTTGGACGCGAAGGCAGCAAAGTGGATTTGGAACTCCAGAAGAGAGTAACGAACTACTTAAGTTCCTATTCAAAATGGGGCAGACTGGAATAAACATAGACTCAGATATAGCTTCAAAACTCGGTCTAGACCCAGACTATCCTTTGGCCCAGGCGGATGTAGGTCTCCAGGGTACTTCAATGTGTACTTATGAAGATATGACCGTCCTTTTCAAGGATATACCGATCGATAGGATAAGTACAACCCTTATTTTTCCGCCCCCATCTTCCGCTGTTATGATGGCTCAGTACCTACTTATGGCCGAAGAAAGGGGCATCCCTGCATATCAACTCCAGGGCACGATAATGAACTGTCCTTTCACACAGCTTGTTGGGCCGACCTATCAAGCCAACACGGCTTTTTTTCCGATAGATGTCGCTTTGGAGATAGGACTTGACCTTGTGGAGTATCTTTTAAAGGTAGCTCCCAGATGGAATGTGCTCAACGTAAACTCAAGGAACATAAGGGAATGCGGTGTAGATGCAGTGTGGGAGGCCGCATTCGGTATTTCCTTAGGCATGGATTACGTAAGAAGGCTTATAAGGAGGGGGCTCCATGTGGATAGTTTTGCGCAAAGGATAGGGTTTTTCTGCGCCGTCCATATGGATCTTTTTGAAGAAGTTGCCAAGTTTAGGGCCATGAGGCGGATATGGGCTAGAGTTATGAAGGAGATTTTTGGTGCAAAAAGTGAAAAAAGCATGCAATTTAGATGTGCAGTTCAAACGTCCTCTCTCACTTTTACAGCACAAGAACCATTGAACAATATAGTGAGAGCTTCTATTCAGACACTTGCCGCGATTCTAAGCGGGGTTCAATCGATTCATACAACATGCTACGACGAGGCCTACTGCTTACCGACAGAAAAAGCCCAAAAACTGGCACTTAGAACTCAGGAGATCTTAGCTTACGAAACAGGATGTGCGAAAGTTGTTGATCCTTTGGGTGGCTCATATTTTTTAGAGGCCTTAACTGATGAGTTGGAGGAAAAAATTTGGGAACTTGTAAAAGATATCGAAAAAAGAGGAGGGTTTATAGAATGTTTTAAAAGTGGTTTTGTCGAAAACGTCCTAAATGAAGCAAGGTACAGATTCGCTGAGCAGATTGAAAGTGGGGAGCTTCCAATTGTGGGCCTAAACATATTTAGGGATGAAGAGGCTAATACAGACATCGAGATATTCACCCAAAGACCTGACATGCAGAGACAGAGGATAGAATATGCGATAAACTACAAAAATAAAAAAGGCAGAGATTCAGCATTTAGGGCTCTTAAAGATTTGTATCTGGCAACAAAAAGGGTACCAAGAGAAAACCTTGTCTTACCTATTATGGAGGCTACTAGACAAAGGGCGACCTTGCAAGAGATATGCGATGCCATGAGAGATGCTTTAGGATTCGAAATTCCGCATTAAGGCGATTTAGGGATCGGTAAATGGATGGGGTGACAAAAAAGCGGATAATTATGGCAAAGATGGGTTTGGATGCACACGACAATGCCCTAAGGATAGTTTCAAAGTGGTTAAAAGATTCCGGGTACGAAATCATATACGCGGGCCTTTACAACTCTCCGGAAAAAATCCTAAAGATGGTTATCGAGGAAGATGCAGATGCGATTGGGCTTAGCTTTCACGGTGGAGAGCACCTATACCACACTTCAAGACTTATCGAGCTTTTAAAAACCCACAATCTAACGCACATTAAGATCTTCGTAGGAGGGATCATAGCGCCTTTCGATGTAGAAAAGCTAAAAAAAATGGGTGTTAGTGCTGTTTTCACGCCGGGCTCGAGAAAAGAGGATATCCTAAACGTTATAAAAAAGTCATTCGATGAAAACTAAAGGGGGAAAGATGTTCACGATCGTTGATCTCGTCGTGAAAAATGCGAGGCTTTATCCTCAAAAGATAGCCTACGTTGAGGTAAGGCCCTTAACCAAAAAGAGAAAAGAGATAAGCTGGTCCAGATTTTATGAAGACATAAGAAGGATTGCGACTTACTTGAGGCAAAAAGGCATAAAAAAGGGGAAGCGAGTTGCTTTGCTTGGAAGAAACTCAATAGAATGGCTCTCAGTCTATTTCGGAGTCTTGGCATCAGGGGCATGGATCTGTCCGCTAAATTACAGATTCACGGACGAGGAGATAAAGTACTGTTTAGACACTGCCGAGCCCCAAGCATTCTTCTTCGACGAGGAGTATTTAGAGCGAATAATGGCGATGAGGGATTCGCTAAGTACGGTAAATACCTATGTCTCCTTAGGAAAGAAAGAAGTAGAGGGTGTGGATTTACTACAAACTGTACTCGAAAAAATACCTCCAGAACCTTTAAGAGTTGAGCTAAAAGACGAAGACGAATGTGCCCTTTACTTCACGTCGGGTACAACTGGCACCCCGAAGGCAGTCTTACATCCCCACAGGACGCTTATGGTTTCTGCCCTGGCTGAAGCGATATGCCACGAGTGGAGGCCAAACGACATACAACTCATGATGCCCCCCCTTTACCATTTAGCGATAGGTCATTTGCTCGGTGGACTTATTGTGGGAGGTACTAATGTGCTTTTAACAGAGCTTATAAGACCGGACATTGTGATCGAGACGATATCCAAAGAGAAGTGTACACTCGTCTTTCTTTTAGTTCCATGGGCTTTAGACATAGTAAAAGCGATTGAAGGAAATGAGATAGACCTCGCCATGTATGATCTTAAAAGCCTAAGGCTGATCCATATGGGAGCACAACCTATCCCTCCTGCCCTCATAAGAAGACTCAAAACATACTTTCCTTACGTTGCTTACGACACGACTTACGGGTTAAGTGAGGCGGGTGGCCCAGGCATTACCCACCTAGGTAAGGCTCCCGATTCGAAGCTCGGATCCATAGGAAAACCCACCATTCTTTGGGACGTAAGAATAGTGGATGAAGAAGGAAAGGATGTAAAGATTGGGGAAGTAGGGGAAATAATCGTAAAAGGGAATGGCATAATGAAGGAGTACTATAAAAACCGAGAGGCCACAAGCCAGGCTATAAAGGACGGTTGGCTATACACTGGGGATTTGGCTAAAGTAGACGAGGACGGCTATATCTACATAGTTGATAGGAAAAAAGACGTTATCATTTCTGGAGGAGAAAACATATATCCTGCTGAGATAGAGTCTTGTCTCCATAAGCATCCTAAAATCTTTGATGTGGCAGTTATCGGTGTACCAGACGAAAGGCTCGGTGAAACAGTCGCTGCCATAATAGCTCCAAAACCTGGTGAACGAATAACGGAAGATGAATTGAAAGCATACTGTGAAGCCAATCTGCCAAGGTACAAAAGACCACGCCATTTCTTTTTCGATGAAATTCCCCGAAGCCCCTCTGGGAAAATAGAAAAACCGAAGCTTAGAGCCAAGTACTCAAGGCTGGGAGGTCTTTATGAAGAGGGAAATAGATTTTGACGCATACATAAGGGGAGAAAGACCGAAAAACTTCAAAACCGCATCCGGAATCGAAGTTAAGGAGTTCTATACGATCGAAGACGTAAAAGATAAATCAGAGATCCCCGGTCAGTACCCTTTCACAAGAGGCATTCATCGAGATATGTATAGGGGGCGGTTTTGGACAAGAAGACAGCAGACAGGTTACGGGACCCCGGAAGAGAGTAACAGAAGGATGAAAGCGGTCCTTAGAGCGGGTCAGACGGGTCTAAATATAGATGTGGATGTGGTTGTTAAACTTGGGCTCGATCCGGACCATCCTTTGGCCTTTGGAGACATAGGTCTCGTTGGCACGAGTATCTCTACTTTCGAGGACATGGAAAAGCTATTCGATGGAATCCCCCTCGATAAAGTAAGTACTACTCTAATTGTGTCACCTCCTGCCTCTTTAGTCATAATGGCTATGTACATTCTGCTTGCTCGAAAAAATGGGATTCCAGAGGATGCGCTTATGGGCACGGTCATGAACGACAGTTTCAATCAACTTGTGGGTCCCACAAAAGAGGCGGAACTTCCACTATTTCCAATAGAGGCAAACATAAAGATAGGAATTGACTTGATGGAATACTGTGTAAAAAGGATTCCGAAATGGAACATTCTAAATGTGAATGCTTATAACATGAGGGAGACATGTCTTGATGCAAAGGAAGAAGCTGCTTTTGCCATGTGTATCGCTAAAGAATACATAAAAAGGCTCATCGAGCGAGGATTGGACATAGATGACTTTGCAGGAAGGATAGGCTTTTTCTCTGACATTGGCATGGATTTCTTCGAAGAGATAGCAAAGATCCGGGCGATGAGGCGAATATGGGCCAAAATGCTAAAAGAAGAATTCAAAGTAAAAAAGGAAAGGAGTCTTTGGTTTAGAACCGCAATCCAGACTTCAGGGCTAGCTTTGACGGCAAAGGAGCCTCTAAATAACATAGCTAGGGCAACAATACAGACCTTAGCTGCGGTATTGGCAGGGGCTCAATCAATCCACACCACTTCATACGATGAGGCTTACGCTTTACCCACAGAGGAAGCGCAAAAATTGTCAATCAGAATCCAAGAGATACTCGCTTATGAAACGGGAATAACAAAAGTTGCAGATCCGCTTGGCGGTTCTTACTTTGTAGAATGGCTTACCGACAAATTGGAAGAAGAGATCTTAAAGCTTATGGAAGAAGTCGAAAAAGAAGGTGGCTTTCTCGAATGTTACAAGAAAGGCTGGGTCGATGAGAGAATAGCGAAAGGAAGGAAAAGGTACGCAGAACGTATCGAAAAAAAAGAAGATTTGATCGTTGGGGTGAACATCTTTGAAGATGATGAAGAAAAACCGCCCATTAGTATCTCCAAAGTTTACTCCAGCACCATGCAAAAGAGTAGAATCGATTACGTAAGAGAATACAAAAAGCGAAGAGACACATCCAAAGTAAAACGGGCCCTCGAAAGCGTCTATCGAGAGGCGAAAAAAGGATCTAATGTCTTTTTTCCGATTCTCGATGCCGTAGAAAGTATGGCAACGCTTGGTGAGATCTGCGAAGCTCTAAGGAGGGCATACGATTTTGAGCTTCGCATAGGGTAGATGGGGGAGGAAGATTATGACAAAAAAAAGGATTATCCTTGCAAAACTCGGCCTTGATGGTCACACAAATGGGATAAAGATAGTAGCCAGCTGGCTTATGGAAGCCGGGTTCGAAGTTATATACATGGGCCTTTACAATACACCTGAAAAGGTAGTAAAAGCTGCAATTGAGGAAGATGCTGACATAATCGGTCTAAGTTTTCTTGAGGGTTCTCACATCTATTATGCGGAAAGGGTAATCGAGGTTATGAAGTCTTACGGAATAGAGGGCAAGAAGCTGGTCTTTGGAGGAGTTATCCCTCCGGATGATGTGGAAAGGTTAAAGGAGATCGGAGTTACTGAGGTATTTCTTCCAGGAACGCCAAGAGAGATCATAATCTCAAAGCTTGAAAGTATGATAGGGGAGCGAGATGAGAACTGAGGATAGACTCGTCGAGTTTATACGTAAGTTTTCCTTTGAAGAGATTCCGAATGACGTTCTAACCGTCGTCAAAAACGTAATCCTCAACGTGTGTGGAACCATAGTGGCCGGTGCTAAAGAAGAGGGTATAAAAACTCTCTACGATTACTACAGAAGGATGGGTGGTATACCTGAGGCAACGGTCTTTAGGTTTAACGACCGTCTTCCTGCCGAAAACAGTGCTCTCATAAACGGAGCGATGGCAAGGGCTTTGGATTTCTGTGATGCCATGGTTCCGGGGCTACATATGGGCTCAACGGCCATTCCTTGCGCTTTGGCCGCCTCCGAACTTGTAGGCTACGTTTCTGGAAAAGAGTTTGTTACTGCCGTAACTGTGGGATTGGAGGTTGGATCGAGACTCAATCTTAGTGAGAAGGCTTATGACGGATTCGACCCGACAGGTGTTGTGAGTACCTTTGTTGGGACGTCAGTTGCCGCAAGGCTTTTGAGGCTTGAACATTCAGCGTGTTTAAACGCACTGGGTCTTGCTTTTAATAGATCCGGGGGAAGCTTCCAGTCGAACATAGACGGAACACTTGCGGTTCGCGTAATTCAGGGATGGACCGCCCAAACAGGAATTATGTGCGCAAGGTACGCGAAGGAAGGAATTACTGGTCCGAAAAACTTTTTGGGAGGTATTTACGGATTCTACCATCTTTATGGAAAAGATCTTTTTCGGCCTGAAGATGCGATAAAGGATATAGGCGAAAGCTTTTTGTTAAAAAGGACAGTTTTTAAAAAATATCCAGCATGCGGAGCAATCCAAAGTAGCGTAGAGGCGATTCTTAACCTTAAAAAAGAGCACGAAATCGAACCATCTTACGTTGATAGGATAGAAATCGAAGTAACGCCTTACGTTTTTCGGCTTGTGGGACGTGAGTTCAAGATCGGAGATAATCCCAGAGTGGATGCTCAGTTTAGTCTAAGATATTGTGTAGCAAGCGCTCTCACAAAAGGAAGCTTAAGGCTTGAAGATTTTGAGGAAAAAGCTTTACGGGATCCATCCATTGGTGAGCTAATCCAGAAGATCCAGGTGACACCCAAGAGTGAACTCGATTACGTGGACCATACGGCAGTACGGGTCAAAATAATATGCAAGGATAAAAAAGAGTACTTTATGGCAATAGACATAGCCCCGGGCTTTCCGGGCAATCCTCTAAGCGATGAGGAGCATGTAAAAAGGTTTCTTAATTTGGCGGATTACGCAAAGATAGGAAAAGATAGAGCGGAAAGGATCATAGATTTTGTAAAAAGCGTAGAGAAAAAAGAGGATGTGGGAGAGTTGATCGGATATCTAAGCCACTAAATAGTTACAAAAAGTCAGTACATAAGGCTCAAAATTCAGGTCATTAGAAAAGAGGTAAAAATTGGAACAAATTTCAAAAAAATCGTTGAATATGCTTGACAAAACGGTGCCTATAGTGAAAAATTTTTGTAAAAAAAGAAGAGGGGGTCGCTATGAAGAAACTATTGATTGCAGCTTTAGCTTTTGCGGTCATTTTCACATTTTACGTCCCTAAAGGTTTCGCCCAGCACAAAGTCACACTGAGTTTTGCTCACTTCTGGCCGGCAACGCACTACATCCACGTGCATCAGTTTCCAAGATATTTCAAAATGGTTGAGGAAGCAACCAAAGGAAAGTATGTACTGGACATCAAGTGGTACCCGGCTGAAAGCTTGCTTAAAGCTGCGGATTTGATAGGAGGTGTTGAGAAAGGTATCGCGGATACGGGAACGGCAAGTTTCGGGTATAATCCTGGAAAGTTCCCTGTTATGCTCACACTTACACAGCCCGGAATCGCTCCACCTAATAGTTCGGATGCGGCGGCCCATGCGGGATGGGAATTCTATAAGATCATGAGGCCTAAGGAACTGGACACTGTAAAGATTTTATATGTCTACGCAACCGGTCCTGGTTGGCTCCATTCAAACAAGCCGATAACCAGAATCGACCAGCTCAAAGGAATGAAGATAAGGGTAACCGGTGCTGGAGTTTTAGGTGTTAGAGCTGTTGGAGGAGAGCCTGTCGCTATGCCTATGAGTGAAGTTTACCTCGCAGCTTCCAAGGGTATAATCGACGCATTGGTTTCTCCAGCTGAGACCCTTGAAGGTTGGAAGCATGCCGAGGTTTTCAAATACTCCACCTTCATGCCCTACTTTTACTCCGAGTACTTCTGGGTAGCCATGAACCTTGACAAGTGGAAATCTTTACCTAAGGATCTTCAGGATGCATTCGAAAGTGTCGCAGAGGCAGCTATGAAGGAGGCAGGACAGATATGGCAGTACCAGCAGCAGAGAGGGATAGAATTTGCGAAGAAGAAACCTGGCGGTCATGAGTTTTTGACCCTTCCCGATGCGGAAGTTAAAAAACTCGCAGAACTTCTAAAACCTGTTGAGACAGAATATGCTAAATCTCTAAGAGAAAAGGGCCTAGATGCAGATAGGATCATAAAGACAGCAAAAGATCTGGTCGAAAAATACAACAAACTCACATATCCGGTCTGGAAGCCTTAAATCTGGAAAAGAGAAGGGGGTAATACCCCCTTCTTTTCGTGGGGGTTAAAATGGGCTTGTTTGAGAGAGGAACGGTTATTGTGTCAAAATTTTTCGATTTCGCCGCGCGCCTAGGTGTGTTCGTGATGATGGCTCTCGTCGTTACGGACATAATCATAAGAAGACCGCTTTGGCCTATTCCCGGTCTTTACGACTACGTCTCACTTCTTGGTGCGGCAATCATTTCGCTTGCTATTCCCTTCAGTGCTGTGCAAAAAGGTCATGTTCAAGTGGAAATCTTCGTTTCAAAGTTGCCGTCCCGGGCCCAGGCAGCAATAGATGCCATCATGGGAATTTTGAGTCTTGTATTTTTTGTGATAGTTTCGTGGCAAACCTTTGTTTTAGGTACAGAGGTTAAAAGGTCTGGAGAGGTTTCCATGTCGGCCCATCTTGAGTTTTATCCGTTTATATACCTGGTATCGGTTATGTGCGCTCTCCTCTGCGTCGTACTTATTGTGGACGTAATAAAATCGGCTAAAAAGTTGTCGAGGTGACGGGATGACCCCAGGACAAATAGCTTTGATTGGAATCATTGCCCTTGTTGGGCTCTTTTTACTTAGGATGCCTGTTGCTTTCGCGATGGGACTTGTTGGTTTTTTTGGATTTGCTGCTATGACTTCTTTTAAAGCCGCTTTGGGTATACTGAGTAAGGATATATGGGCTAATTTTTCTTCCTATGCTTTGACAGTAATACCGATGTTTATCCTTATGGGATCTTTGATCTCGTATTCTGGTATTGCTGAAAGGCTCTACAATTCAGCTCATAAAGTGTTCGGTCAGCTTCCGGGAGGTATTGCCATAGCTACTTGCTATGCCTGTGCCGCATTCGGTGCCTGCTGCGGCTCTACGACAGCGGCTGCTGCAACTATGGGAAAGGTTGCTCTTCCTGCCATGAGAAAGTACAACTACGATCTCTCTTTATCCTCCGGGTGTGTTGCGAGCGCTGGTTCATTGGCTATACTTATTCCACCAAGCACTATACTTATCATCTACGGAATTCTCACGGAACAGTCCATTGGAAAGCTCTTCGTTGCTGGAATAATCCCGGGAATAATGCTCGCTACGATCTTTGCGCTTACTGTCTACATAATATGCAAAAGAAGACCTGAGCTTGGTCCTCCGGCAGAAAGGACGAGCCTAACGGAAAAGATAAAGGCAATAAGTGGATTATTAGAAGTCGCAATTCTTTTTCTCGTTATTATGGGTGGACTCATCATCGGAATTTTTACCCCTACCGAAGCTGGGGCCGCGGGTGCTTTTGGGGCATTACTCATAGCGATTGTCAGGAAACAGTTAAAATTTACGGATTTTATAAGTGCACTTGCGGAGACGACGAGAATTACAGCCATGATATTTTTGATTCTCTTTGGAGCGACTGTCTTCGGTCATTTCATGGCTGTAACAAGGGTTCCCTTTATTCTTTCCGAATGGGTTGGAGGGCTAGAGGTTTCTCGCTACGTGATTATGAGTTTTATTATATTCGGGTATTTAATCGGGGGATGTTTTATGGATTCTCTGGCACTAATTACTCTTACTGTTCCGATAATATACCCGGTTGTTATGAAGCTCGGCTTTGATCCGATCTGGTTTGGGGTCATAATAGTTCTGGTCACAGAAATGGGGGTAATTACCCCGCCTGTGGGAATTAACGTTTATGTGCTTAAATCTGTTGCTCCGGATGTGCCGATGGAGATTATATTCAAAGGGATATTTCCTTTTCTTCTGGGTTTAATTGTGTGTACGGCTATCCTTATAGCATTTCCGGAGATTGCGACCTTTTTGCCAAAGTTTGTAACTTACTGAGGACAGGCTATCTACCTATGGAAATAGGCTAAAGTGTAATTGAAGTTTTAAGAAAGAGAAACATAGAAGAAGTATGAAAGCTGGATCCAAAAGAAGTGCAGAATAAAAAAGCCAAAACTACGAAACGATGAGAGAGAAGTTATATTGGAAAATGCTCTCTTCTTCTCTGAGTGAAAAGTAGATCTGAGCCAAAAATGGTATAAAGACTGTTCCTTGTTTTCGTCGGATCTTTTTTGGTTTTTATTCGAATAGCTGTGTTATACTAATGCAAAAAACTAAGGAGAGTGGGAATGATCGATGAAAGGGTTGTAACCAAAGCCATAATCGAAACGTATACCGAAAAACTCCTTTCTGTTCTAGATGTGGATGTGGTTGTTTGCGGAGGGGGTCCTTCCGGGCTTGTAGCTTCTTACTTTCTGGCTAAAGGAGGCCTTAATGTCACAGTTTTTGAGCGGAAGCTTTCGATAGGAGGCGGAATGTGGGGTGGAGGGATGATGTTCAACGAAATCGTCGTGCAAGAAAAAGGAAAAGAGATTTTAGATGAGTTTGGGATACGCACTAAAAAGTACGGAGACGGATACTATACGGCGGATGCGGTTGAGGCCATATGCGGAATATGTTTCAATGCGATAAAGGCAGGGGCAAAAGTATTCAACCTTATAAGCGTTGAAGACCTTGTAGTCAGGAAGGACCGAGTAGTAGGAGTCGTTATAAACTGGACCTCGGTTGAGATGGCCTCTTTACATGTGGATCCTCTTACAGTTATGGCAAAGGCTGTAATTGACGCGACGGGCCATCCAATAGAGGTAGTAAGAGTTTTGGAGAAAAAGATGAACGTTCAGCTTAAAACTCCCTCCGGAAAGGTAGAAGGGGAAAGATGCCTGTGGGCAGAGGTCGCCGAGGATACGACCCTTGAGAATACAAAGGAGGTGTACCCTGGTCTCTACGTAGCTGGCATGGGTGCGAATGCGACATTTGGCTCCTACAGAATGGGACCAATATTTGGAGGTATGCTCCTTTCCGGAAAGAAAGTAGCCGATCTTATATTAAGTGAGATCAAATGAAGAGCCTTGTTTCGGTTGCAGGTCTTGATCCCACATCAGGAGCGGGAATAACAAAGGACCTGGAGATTTTTGCGGGTTTGGGGTTTCACGGTATCGGAATTCCAACATCGATCGTAGTCCAGGGACCCGGCGGAGTTAAATCCATAAGCCGAATACCCTTAGGCACATTTGAAGAAATGTTGAAAGTCTTTGAAAGCGAAGAAATAGAACTCTCAGGTGTAAAGACAGGGGTTCTTGTGGGAGAAGAGTACGTAAAAACTATAAGCGGAATGCTTTCCAACCTAAAAAAGGCAGGAAAACCAGTAGTTGTGGACCCGGTCCTAAAGGCCAAAAACGGTTACGAGTTACTGAGTAGAGAAGGCATCGAGGCGCTCAAAGGTTTTGTTCTCCCAAAATGCACCATATTGACGGCCAACGTAGAAGAGGCTCAGATTTTGGCCGATTCTAAGATTGAGGATTTAGACAATATGAGGGAATGTGCAAAGAGGTTAAAGGATCTCGGACCAGAGGTCGTAATCATAAAAGGTGGCCATTTGAGTGGGGACCCTGTAGACGTCTATTACGATGGACATTCTTTTATAGAGAAAGAGAAAGTGAGGCTCGAAAAGGAGGTACACGGAACGGGCTGTGTATTTTCTTCATCTTTACTTGGTTTTCTGGCCCGCGGACTTAATCCGAGGGAGGCCTTTTTTGAGGCCGAGAATTTGACTTTTTCACTCATTAAAGATTCATACAGGATAAATGCAGACGGTTATTACTATCCGTCACTCTATGAGCGCCTAAGGACCAACGCAGAAAGATTCGAGGCTATAAGCTCCCTCAGAGAGATAAGGGAAAGACTTGAAAGATTAAATCCGGTTGAACTTATTCCAGAGGTTCAGATGAACATATGTTACGCTATACCAGATGCAAGAACTGTTGAGGATGTTTGTGCTTATCCCGGTAGAATCTCAAAGCACAAAGGGAGGATACTCATAAAATCGGACCCTGAGTTTGGAGCCTCAAGCCATGTGGCCCGAACCCTTCTCGCTTTTATGAAGTTTTTCCCGGAGATGAGAAGCTGTGCAAATGTTAAGTTTGACAAGAGTCTTTTGGAGAAGGCAAAAAAAAACGGGCTAAAAGTTGTACTTGCCGATAGGAAATCTGAGCCGGAAAGTATAAAAGAGAAGGAAGGAAGAAGCTTGGAGTTTCTCGTAGAAAAGTCCTTATCTTCAGCCAATTTTGTGCCAGACATTATATACGATGAGGGAGACATAGGAAAGGAACCTATGATAAGGCTTTTTGCTAGAAACCCTTTTGAATTGCTTGAAAAAATGGAGAAATTACTACGATGAGAAACCAAATAATTGAAGCAAGAAACGGAATTATAACTGAAGAGATGAAGAAAATTGCCCAAGATGAAGGGGTTGACCCCGAATTTGTCCGCGAGGGTGTAAAACAGGGAAGGATCGTGATCCTCGCCAATAATAGGCATAAAAACTTCACCCCAAAAGGCGTAGGTCAGGGGCTTTCAATTAAAGTCAATGCCAATATTGGAACGTCCCCGGAAATTTGCGACATAAAGTTAGAGCTTGAGAAACTGGAAATGGCAAAAAAGGCCGGTGCTGACACAGTGATGGATCTGAGTACAGGAGGAGATCTCGACGAAATAAGAAGAATAATCATTGAGCACGCAGAGATACCTGTAGGTACAGTCCCAATTTACCAAGCTGCGATAAATGCTGCAAAAAGAAAGAAGAGTATCGTATATATGGAGGTGGATGAAATCTTCGAAGTGATAGAAAAACACGCAATGGATGGCGTTGATTTTATAACCGTCCACTGCGGAGTGACGAAAAAGACGATAGAAAGGCTGAAAAAACAAGGAAGGATCACGGACATAGTGAGTAGAGGTGGGGCATTCCTTGCGGAATGGATGATGGTGACAGGAAAGGAAAACCCTCTTTACGAACATTTCGATAAGTTGCTGGCCATTGCGAAAAAGTACGACCTAACTTTAAGTTTAGGGGATGGCTTAAGGCCAGGATCCGTAGCTGATGCAACGGATAGAGCCCAGATCGAGGAGCTATTAACCTTAGGGGAACTTGCGCAAGTCGCAAGACAAAACGGAGTGCAGGTGATGATAGAAGGTCCGGGACATGTTCCGATAAATCTTATAGAGACGAACATACTTCTTCAAAAGAAAATCTGTGATGGTGCCCCGTTCTACGTGCTTGGTCCAGTCGTAACGGATATAGCACCTGGATACGACCATATAACATCGGCAATAGGTGGAGCCCTGGCAGGTTTTTATGGGGCCGATTTCCTTTGCTACGTAACCCCGTCGGAGCACCTAGGTCTACCCACGCCTCAGGATGTGTGGGAAGGGGTTATAGTAACGAAAATTGCAGCCCATGCTGCTGACATTGCGAGGGGAAATAAAAAGGCTTTAGAGAAAGACCGGAACATGTCGATCTCGAGGAAGGCCCTAGACTGGGAAGGCCAGATGAAGTATGCCATCGATCCGGAAAAAATAAAAAGCTTCAGGAGGAACAGAAAGCTTAAAAACGACGTTTGTAGCATGTGTGGCGAGTTCTGCGCAATGAAGGTGGTTCAAGACCACTTGAAATCTTAATGGCTTTTTTTTGGCCTACAAGGATATACACCGTCTCGGAGCTTACTTACGAAATAAGAAAATTAATCACTTCAGAGCTTAAAGATGTCCTTGTAGAAGGAGAAATATCCAACCTTAGACTTTACCCGTCTGGTCATCTCTATTTCTCTCTAAAAGACCAAAATTCCGTCATAAAGTGTGTCATGTTCAACTTTTTGGATAGGTACTTTGGAGAGGAGTTAAAAGATGGAATTAGTGTGATTTTAAGAGGAAGAGTCGATGTTTACGAGAAAAGGGGGGAGTATCAGTTTGTGGTTGAAGATGTGGAACCGAGAGGGATTGGACTTTTAGCGCTTAAGTTCGAGCTGCTAAAGAGAAAACTCAAACAAGAAGGAATGTTTGACGCAAAATGGAAAAAAAGGATCCCTCTTCTGCCAGAAAAGGTAGGCATCATAACATCTCCCCACGGAGCTGCAATAAGGGATATGTTGAAAATAATAGATAGAAAGTTCTGCAACATGCACGTTCTAATATACCCCGTTAGGGTTCAGGGAGACGAATCTGCCAATGAAATAATCGAAGGATTGGAATACTTCAACAGAGTAAAAGAAGTCGATGTTATCATCCTTGCCCGAGGCGGTGGTTCTTTAGAAGATCTTGCTCCATTTAACGATGAAAGACTCGCCCGTACGATCTTTGCTTCAAAAATCCCAGTAGTAACAGGAATAGGGCACGAGATTGATTTCACTATAGCAGACTTCGTTTCAGACTTACGGGCACCAACTCCAACTGCGGCTGCCGATTCTGTAGTTCCTGATAAGGGATTACTCAAAGAAAACTTAAAAAGCTTAAAACAGAGGCTTAAAAGGGGTATGGAACTTTTCTTAGAGAAGGCAAAAGCGAGTCTTCTATGTCTATTTATGGAGCTAAGGGAGAACAAAGTTTTCTTTGAAAGGCAAAAGATTTACTTAGATGAGCTGAGTAACGCTCTTTCGGTTGCCATCTCGGAATACATTAAGGAAAAAAGGGACAAGCTCCTTTCTTTCTCCATCAGGCTAGAAAGCTTAAATCCGGAATCTGTTCTAAGAAGGGGCTATAGCATAGCGATCAAAAAAGAGACAGGAAAAGTAATAAAAGACGTAGACCAGGTTGCACTTGATGAAGAGATCTACGTTCGCCTCCACAAAGGAAAACTTCTCTGTGCAGTTCAAGACAAGTCGAACTGAAAACTCCGTTATAAAAACGAAAAGCCTTCTATTTTACCCTTTCTTAAAGAGAAAGATGCTTGTTATGAGTTTTTTAGGTTTCTCTTCTGGGCTTCCTCTACCCCTTAGTTCTGGTACGCTTCAGGCTTATCTTTCGATCTTTGGCGTTGACATAAAGACGATAGGGATATTTGGCCTCGTTGGGCTTCCTTACACATTAAAGTTTCTTTGGGCTCCCATTTTTGACCGTTTCAGTGTTCCTATACTTTCGCGGAGACGGGGATGGATCCTTCTGACACAGATCGTACTTGCTATCTTAATCTTTACCTTTCCTTTTATCGACCCTAAAGCAAAACTAAGGCTTTTGGGAATAATTGCTGTTCTTCTTGCTTTTATCTCTGCATCCCAAGATATCGTAGTCGATGCGTATAGAACTGACTCATTAAAGGAAGAGGAGAGGGGACCAGGCGTCTCTCTCTTTATCATGGGGTACAGGGTAGCCATGCTTATGGCTGGAGCTGGTGCACTTGTCCTCTCAGAAAGAATCGGTTGGCAAATGACTTACGCGTGTCTCTCTTTAATGATGGTTGTGGGTATTTTAGGGACTCTAGCTGGGAAAGAAGAGCAACTTTCAGTTCAAATATGTGAAATTAAAGATTTGGTGGTAAAACCCTTAAGTGCCATTCTTAGGAGAGAAAAATCGCTACTTATGCTAGCATTGGTTATTCTTTACAAACTCGGTGATGCATACCTTGGTGCTATGACTATTCCGTTTCTTATTAGAGGATGCGGCTTCAGCCCAACTGAAGTAGGTACAATCGGGAAAGCTATGGGTATTCTCTTTACTATAGTCGGTGCTTTTTTCGGTGGAGCAATCATGGTAAGATGGAGCCTATGGAAAGCTCTCTTTTACTTTGGGGTTCTTCAGCTGGTATCGAATTTTGGATTTGTTGCGCTTTCGATCTATGGAAAAAGCCTTACACTTCTCGTTCTCTGTGTAGCGTTTGAAAATCTGTCAGGCGGGATGGGAACATCTGCATTTATAGCGTTTCTTATGTCTTTGTGTGACAGAGCCTATAGCGCCACTCAGTTTGCACTTCTTTCGTCGATTTCAGCACTTGGAAGGGTAATTATTTCTCCAAGCTCCGGTTTTGTTGTCGACTACGCAGGCTGGGTTCCCTTCTTTATTATAAGTGCGGCCTTTGCCCTTCCTGGCCTTTTTATTCTTTTTATCGTTAAGGACCATCTAGGGAAAGGAGAGGCAAAATTGCCTCTCCAAAAATCTTCATAGCTTGAATATTAAAAGGAGTGACACGACAAGGGAGTATATGACGAGAGACTCGATCATGGCAAGCCCTATAATCATCGGGGTTACAATTTTTCCGGATGCCCCTGGATTACGGGCGATACCATCGAGGGCTGATACGATTCCCCTTGCCTGTCCCAGTGCTCCCCCGAAAGCTGCAATGGCGACCCCGAACCCAGCGGCAAGAGCGATCATCTGTTTTACAGAGGGATCGAGGGCTGCTTTTTCTTCTGCTGCCATTGCCAGTTCGGTGGAAATTCCCAGAATCAGAAGAAGAACCACGAGCTTTAGCACCTTCTTCATCACGTCTCACCCCTTTCTTTGGATTTTAGTGTTCTTCATGGGATATGGCTCCAGAAAAGTAAGCCATTGAGAGCAGTATAAAAACAAAGGTCTGAACAAAAGCAACGAATAGTCCGAGAAACATAACTGGAAGAGGTATTATGAGTGGTATAAGGCCAAAAAATATGGCCGTTACGAGATGGTCACCGGTTATGTTTCCAAAAAGCCTAAGTCCCAACGATAATGGTCTTGCCAAATGACCTATTATTTCAATAGGGACCATAAGCGGAGCAAGCCACCAGAAAGGTCCAGTAAAATGCCTTAAGTACTTCACTCCGTGTTCCTTAAACCCGTAGTAATGGGTCAAAACAAAAACAGTGAGGGAACATGCAAAGGTGGTATTGACGTTATCGGTTGCGGGTAAAAATCCAGGCACAAGGCCAGAAAGGTTATTAAAAAGGATAAAAAGGGCCAAAGTTCCGACTATCAAAATGAATTCCCTACCTCTCGGTCCCATCGAATCCGTAACAAGTTTGGAGATAGCTTCAACGATCACTTCAACTAGGTTTCGGAAGGTGAATTTCGGTTCAGGTACGATCTCATCCTCGGTTCTTTTTAATTGCCTATAACCGCAGGCTACAACGAATATAAGTATTGCAGAGACAACTATGGCGTTTGACACATGGGGCGGGAGGTCCTTCAAGAAAGGAATGAGAGATGCCCACGTAAAAGCTTCATGTTCCATCTTTGTGTCTTCCTCCCTCGAAGAGAAGCTTTATTAAGGGGATCTGACTAAGGATAATAGAGAAAAACACTGTAGAAAGGCCAAGGACGAAGTATAAGATATCCACATCACCATACACAATAACGAGTGAAACCGCAAAAAGAAGCCCAAAAAATTTTAGAGGAAGCTTTATAAGTAATCCCTTTTTTTCTATTTTGGAGTCCGCAAGACTTCGAAGGATTATCGATTTGAGGAACCGGAAATTGAGACTCATCATCGCGCTTCCGAGAGCAAAGCTCAAAAAATACCGGTAATCTTGGAAAATGAGAAGGATAACGATGGATCCGATGGTTAAAATCCCGACATTTATCTTTTCGATATCTCTAACTATCTCTTCCTTCACTGCTTTCCTTTTCCACTCTTTTTATAACCCTGTATACTGTCCGAAAACCAGAAACTACACCGAAAATTAAAAAGATAACGGTGAGATACGGAAAAGTCCGAAAAACTTTGTCGAGAAAGAAACCCATGCCTATCCCAATGGCAACTGACAAACCCATCTCGATTCCCAAAGAACTGTAACTTAAAAGACTCCTTATATTTTCCTTCATTTTTGGCCCTTCGAGCATTATGTTTGTAACACAGGAGGAGGGGTTAGTCAAACCTTTTTCTCTGAACAAAACCTTTGAAATTTTTAAGGCTATATGTTATCAAGACAAATGTTGGGCCGTTAGCTCAGTCCGGAAGAGCAGCTGACTCTTAATCAGTTGGTCGGAGGTTCAAATCCTTCACGGCCCAAAATTTCTAAAAAATTACTTCTTTGGCGGAAGTTAAGTGTTCGTTAAGTTAGTGACACAAACTGATTTGAACCAAAAAGAAGATATACCTTCTTTTACCTCCTCGCTACTTATTCGGGCGCTTTAGTTCCTTATGAAAACCCCAAAAATTTGTTGACTTTCATTTAGATTTGCTTTAGAGAGTTAAAGCTAGCAAAATCAAAAAATCTTTGAGGGGGTTGAAATGAGGGATTTCGAAAAGGAGCTCGAACTATACGGGGTTACGCGCAGGGATTTCTTAAAGTACTGTGCAGTGCTTGCCGCTTCATTGGGCCTTTCTCAGTACGATGTGAGGCGTCGTCTGGCATATGCCCTTGAGTCGAAAAAACCTCCAGTAATATGGCTTGAAGGACAGGACTGTGCCGGCTGTACGATATCGTTTACGGGGCTTACTGACCCACCGGTTGCATCTATACTTCTTGACAAAATATCGCTCAGATACCACGAGACGATCATGGCCGCTGCTGGTCAGATGGCAGAAGATGTCTTACATGAGACTGCAAAGAAGGGAGGACATGTACTAATAGTCGAAGGGTCCATCCCGGAGGCGGATGATCGGTTCTGCTACGTAGGGGGCAAATCCTTTAAAAAGATAGTTGAAGAATGTGCGGAAAAAGCGGTTGCTATCATAGCTACCGGTGCATGTGCAGCATACGGAGGTATACCAAAGGACACTCCATCAAAAGGTGTTGGTGTTGGAAAAATTGTTAAAGGAAAGACGGTAATTAATCTTCCAACATGTCCGGTACATCCCGACCATCTTCTCGGAACCGTGGTTTACTTCTTGACAACCGGGAAGGTACCAGAACTTGACGAGATAGGAAGGCCAAAGATCTATTTTGGCCAGTCCATCCATGACAACTGCAGAAGGAGAGCCCATTTCGATGCGGGAAGATTCCTAACGGACTGGAATGATCCGAACCAAAAGGAATACTGCCTCATCGAAAGGGGCTGTAAAGGTCCGGCAGCGAAATCTGACTGCGCAATCAGAAGATGGAATGACGGGATAAACTTCTGCATAGATTGTGGTGCCCCTTGTGTTGGCTGCTCAGAACCGGGCTTTTACAGCGAGATGTCTCCCATTTACACAGCAGAGAGCGAAACTTCCCGAAAGATTTACGCTATGAAGGAAAAAGGTCTACTATAGGAGGTGAAGGATGGGACAGAAGATTAAGATAGATCCGGTAACGAGAATAGAAGGACATATGGCAATTGAAGTGGAGATCGAAGGTGGAAAGGTAAAAGAGGCTATAAGCAGTGGTACGATGGCCAGGGGTTTTGAAGCCTTACTTATTGGTCGTGATCCTAGGGATGCATCTTACGTGACAAGCCGGTTTTGTGGGGTTTGCTTTAGCGTTCATCAGCTTTGCTCCGCAAGGGCACAGGATATGGCCTTCGGTGCAAAGGTTCCATGGGGAGGGGAACTCATAAGGAACCTCGTTATGGGAGCAGAATACATATACGACCATCCGCTTCATTTTTATCAGCTTTCGGCCCTCGACTTCATAGATATAATGGCTGTGGCCAACTACAAAGGGAAAGACAAGGATCTTCTCGCAGTAAAAGAAAAGATCCTCCACCTTGTGAAGGTGAAGGATACGTATCCTTTTACTCCGAGATACAAGCCCGACGAGTACTGTGTTAGGGATCCTGATATTGTCATACACGCAATTAAGCACTACATAGACGCTCTTAAGATGCATGCCAAGGCGCGAAATATGGGTGCCATTTGGGGAGGTAGAACACCCCACTATATGAACATCATAGTCGGGGGTGTCACATCCTATCCTGATGTGAATCAGGTATTAAGATTCAGGTCCATGCTCGATGAGCAAAAGAAATTCATAGAGGAAGTCTATATACCTGATGTGATTGCCTTTGCGGAAGGACCGTTGTTTCCGCTTGCAAAGGCAGGGGTTGGTGGTGGACATAGAAACTATCTTGCCTGCGGTGATTTTCCGCTTGATCCGGAACGGAAAAAACTTGTATTCCCAGGGGGGGTCATAGTCAATTTCGATCCGAAGAACTTTAAAGTTTTACCTTTCGACCAGGCAAAGATAACAGAGTCAGTAAAGGCTGCCTGGTACAAAGAGAGGGATCCAGTCCATCCGTACGATGGTGAACAGGTCTTCCATCTCGAAAAGAAGGGAGCTTACACTTTCATCAAAGCGCCTAGATACGACGGTATGGCATTTGAAGTCGGGCCTCTTGCGAGAATGCTTATTGCGAAGAACAAGAAGGTCTTCGATTTTATAAATAAGGGCGCAAAACCGGGAGTGGTTCTGAGGCATTACGCTCGAGCCATTGAAACTAAGTTAATTGTGGATGCGTGTTACAATTGGCTCGACCAGCTTCTCGTAGAGATGACAAAACCTGGTTTCAAGATTCATGATACGGATCACTTTGAACCTCCCAAAGAAGGGATGGGGTATGGATTCCTTGAGGCACCGAGAGGGATGCTGGGTCACTGGATAAGGATAAAAGACAAAAAGATACAGAATTACCAAGCTGTTGTTCCCTCAACATGGAATATATCACCTAGAGACGAGAAAGGTATAAGAGGGCAGTGTGAGCAGGCCCTAATAGGTGTTCCTGTTCCCGATCCCAAAAATCCGATAAACGTGGTACGGGTTATACGTTCGTTCGATCCTTGTATCGCCTGTGCTGTCCACATAGTCAACGGCAATTTCTCACTCGAAAGGTTCATTATCGCTTAAATTGTTGGCGTCCCGTGGTAGGATTTCCCGGGACGCCCATCAAGATAATCGGCAAAGGAAAAAACTAAAAGACACCGTAAGACCAAAATTTACGTTATAATATACGACTGGGTATAAGATCAAAGATGCGCCCATAGCTCAATAGGACAGAGCGTTGGACTACGAATCCAAAGGTTGCAGGTTCGACTCCTGCTGGGCGCACTCAATTTCTTTTAAAGCCTGGGCCGAGTACTCGGCAAGTCTATAGTAGTACTCTGCTTCCTCCAACTTATTCCTTTTTTTTGCTCCGTTTGCCACAATAAGGGATTTTCGTTGAATCTCTTCGAGCGTGATCTTTTTCATCTGGGGAGTTAAAACTCCTGTGTCAAAAATTTTGAGAAGGGCTTTGATCCTCATACGGTCTATCGCCTCGTACTTTTTAGACAGTTGATCCTCATGGCCTCCCCTTTTCACGATTAAGGGTTTTTCAATGAAAAGGACAGGATAGAGGGCAGTAATTCTAAGCCACATATCGTAATCCTCACACACGGGAAGCGATTCATCGAATAGGCCAACTTTTTCGAAAACTTGCCTTTTTATCATGACTGACGAAGGGCTTATGATGCAGAGGGGAAGGCATTTATCGTATATAAATCCGGAGTATTTTTTGTGCTTTTTTTTGGGATTGACCCTTCTTCCGTTCCTTATCCATATTTCATCGGTGTAGGATACGTGGTATCCCAAACTCTCCATAAGGTGAACCTGTGTCGATACCTTTTTTTTGAGCCAGAGATCATCGGAGTCTAAAAATGCAATATATTCACCGTTTGATATCTTTATGCCCAAATTTCGAGCAGAACTTACCCCTCCATTTTCCTTCCATACGTACTTGACGGGATACTTCTTCACTTCTTCTTCGGTCCCGTCGTCGGATCCGTCATCGACAACTATTATCTCTTCGGGCCTGTGATCCTGATTCAAGACAGATTCGATTGCCTCTTTTACGAAATCCCGCCTGTTATACGTGGTTATTATGGCTGAGACCATTTATCTCGAGTTCGATTTGGAACCCCGCAACACCCTCTTTTAAATCCACATGCCAAAGAGGCATAAACATGGTTGACTGATAGTTTCTTTCAAAGCCTTCCTCAGAGAGGGAAACTACTTCCACAGGATGAGTCCAAATCTCTTGCGGTTTTTCCATCCTCATGAATATTTCTACCTCTTGGTACGGATCGAAGAAGCGCGCTATACTCGATGGCTCAATTGCGCCCATCTTTGTGAGGGGAAATCTCTTTTTGTTCAATTCAATATATCTCTCTCCACCCGAACCCAGAAAGGAAAAGTTGAATTCGACCCCCAAAATGAAAGCCTCTTTCACTTCACCTAATATTTCATAAGTCACGATGAACTTATCCTGATACAAAGGAAATTTTACTCTCTTTATGATACTAAGAGGGATACCAGCGTGCCCTTTCCAGAAATGTCCATCTCTTCTGAGAGTGAGAATCAACTCACCTTCTGTCTTATCTATTTTTGCCTCATAAGGCTCCTTCACAAAATCTCCTGGCTCGCAATACTCACATCTATAAAAACTTAGAAAACTGACATCTTTGCCAAGTACGTGGTCGACAAGACATGCCCTTCTATACCAGTCATAATGGAGAAGATTTTCTAGTCCCACCTCCTTAATAAGCAGAAGCTCATGGATAGTTTTGGTACCATCTGTCTTTTCGGCAGGTATTGCCTGCTTTAACTTCTCATGATAAGCCTCGTATCTTCTCCTCAAAGTAGCAACTAAATTGACCTTCTTAGGCTTATAGTCTAATTCGTAAAGAACCCCTCCTTCCCTGAGAAGAAAGTAAGCTTTGACATTTTTCGTATTGAGGATAACTTCCTCAAACCCGTCAAGATTTACATCCTCTAAATAAGCCTCGGGAAAATCCTTTTTGGCCTCGGCTAATATTTCGGCTTCGATAAGGTTTCGGTATACCGTGGAGCGTAGATGTGGAAGGTATAGCCCCCCAAAAACCCCATGCCAGTAAGCGTCGTTGCACTGTGCCTTATAAAGGGCCCTCTTTACTTCTTTGTTATTCTTCTGGTTTTTTGAAACATAAAGCATCTTTTTATGCATATCATTACTTTCTTCATACTTGACAAGGAAGTGTTTGAAATACCCCCCTTCTATGAATTGTCGCAAATTAGGTTTCGAAGTGTTGAATAAGTCGTTATAATCGTTCACCATTTTTGACGGAAGACACCACTCGTCCATCTCCCTGTAAGAATTACAGTTAAGATACGCGACCCCCGAAGGTTTATGATTTTTAATGAATTCTCCGAATGTTGTGGTTTTGATCCATTCTCTATTGTCGCTGAGGTAAGTAAAAAAACTCCTTATCCATCCATTTTTGTACACGTGATCGAAAGTACCGGGCCAAAGTCCGAACTTTTCTCCGTCATCTGCAAAGACTAAGAGATTTCCTGCGTTTTTCTGAACATGTCGAAAGTAACTATCGATTTCGTTCACTTGCTTGAAAGGGATGGCGTATCTTAAGTACTGGAGACCCGCAAATACGCCTATCCTATAGTTTTCAAACTCAGTGAGATAATATCCGTAAAGTTCTCGCTCCGTAAACCCTATGGCGGTAAAATGGTGATCATCGAGGACTATGTAGGACACTTTAGCCTTTGCAAGAATGAGAGGAAGGTGCGGTTCGTAAACCCGTTCGGCAACCCACATCCCTTTAGGATCGTAGTCGAAGACATCTTTTATGAGCTTTTTATGCATCCTTATCTGTCCGATACCGTCCCGCCAAGGAATCATAGTTAAAATAGGTTCGTACATTCCCCCAGTTAGAATCTCCACTCTATTTAACTTTACGAGTCTCTTAAGTCTTTCGATGTAACTTGGCTTCCTATCTATAAGCCATTCCAGCAAATACCCTGAGATGTGAAGATTAAGTTTTATGTTGGCAAATTCCTCAAAAACATCAAGAAAAGGACCATAAGCATGAGCATAGGCTTTCTCGAGTATATCTTCGATGTTTCCGACGGGCTGGTGGAGGTGGAGACAGAAGATAAATTCCATCAACGTCCTTTTTATGGCGGGGACGACGAGATTTGAACTCGCGGCCTCCGGCGTGACAGGCCGGCGTTATAGACCAGGCTTAACTACGTCCCCGCATATACCCTACTGGGAGTATGGTAGGCGGGAGAGGGTTTGAACCTCCGGCCCCCGGCTTGTAAGGCCGATGCTCTCCCACTGAGCTACCCGCCCAGGTGGAACTTAATATACCAAGTTTGGCGAAACTAATCAATCTATGCGATCTCAGCCTTTTCCTCATATATCATTATGGGCCGCTCTTTGTTAAGTATGGTATCCTCGTTGATTACGCACTCCCTGACATTGGGAAGAGAGGGAATCTCGTACATCACGTCGAGCATCACTTTTTCCATAATGGCTCTGAGTCCACGAGCCCCTGTCTTTTTCTTCATTGCCTCTCTTGCTATTGCTCTTAAGGCACCTTCAGTGAATGTTAAAGTCACATTGTCGAGCTCAAATAACTTTTTATACTGCTTGACAATAGCATTCTTTGGGGTTTTCAATATCTCCACAAGCTGGTCCTCTGTAAGTTCATCGAGGGGGGCAATGATTGGGAGCCTTCCAACAAACTCCGGTATCAAACCATATTTTATGAGATCTTCTGGCTGAATCTCCCGTATAAGTTCGGAATACCTTTTATTCCTGCCACCTTCAACCTCCGCACCAAAACCTATGCTTTTTTTGCCTATCCTATTTGCAATGATGTTTTCTATCCCGATGAAAGCCCCGCCACATATAAAAAGGATGTTAGTAGTATCGACTTTTATGTAATCCTGCTGCGGATGCTTTCTCCCACCCTTTGGCGGTACATTTGCTATCGTACCCTCTATTATCTTTAATAGGGCCTGCTGAACACCTTCCCCAGATACATCCCTCGTTATTGATGGACTGTCACTTTTCCTGGAAATCTTGTCGATCTCATCTATGTAAACGATCCCTTTCTCAGCCTTCTCTATGTTGTAATCCGCTGCCTGTAGCAAGTACAGAATTATGTTTTCCACGTCCTCTCCAACATATCCGGCCTCGGTCAAGGTTGTGGCATCAGCTATGGTAAAGGGAACGTGGAGAATCTTTGCAAGTGTTTTGGCAAGGAGGGTCTTTCCTGAGCCTGTAGGTCCAATAAGGAGGATATTGCTTTTTTGGATTTCCACATCGTCACCTGTGGCTTTCGATTCTATCCTTTTGTAATGGTTATAGACCGCAACTGAAAGGATCTTTTTTGCGTATTCCTGTCCAACAACGTATTCATCGAGCTGCTTCATAATCTCGTGGGGCTTTGGTATCGACGTCCTTATGTACTCGAACTTTTCTTTTTTCATCTCCTCCTTAATAATCTCGTTACAGAGCTCCACACACTCATCACATATGTAAACCAAAGGCCCCGCAATAAGCTTCTTTACCTCATCCTGGCTTTTTCCACAGAACGAGCAATGTAACTTCATCGTTCTTCCGTTATTTCTTCTTATCATGCTCATTGCCTCTTCTCCACGATCTTATCGATAATTCCGTATTCGAGAGCCTGCTCGGCACTCATGTAAAAATCCCTTTCGGTATCCCGCGCTATCTTTTCGAGAGGCTGACCCGTATGTTTAGTTAGAATTCTGTTTATTCTATCTTTCATTCTTAAAATCTCTTTCGCCTGAATATCGATGTCGGTTGCCTGACCCTGAAATGCCCCTAATGGCTGATGGATAAGTATCCTGGAATTTGGTAGAGCATACCTTTTACCCTTTTCTCCACCTGCAAGGAGTACCGCCGCCATGGACGCAGCCTGTCCTATGCAGATGGTTGATACGTTAGGCTTTATGTACTGCATGGTATCGTATATGGCAAGCCCACTCGTTATGTATCCTCCAGGCGAATTGATGTAAAGGTAAATATCTTTTTCTGGGTCCTCAGACTCTAAAAAAAGTAACTGGGCTATCACAACATTCGCCGTCTGGTCATCTATAGGTGTGCCAAGAAAGATTATGCGCTCTTTTAAAAGGCGGGAATATATATCGTATGCCCTTTCTCCTCTTCCATCCCTTTCAATGACTATGGGAATTAGGGTCATGGTATCTCCTTGGGTTGAGCCTGTTCGATAAGAAAATCCTTTGTTTTCCTCAAAAGAACTTTACTTCTAATATAACCCAGAAGTCCATTTTTTTCAAAGAATGACCTCACCTCTTCGTAGGACCGTTTCATCTCATCTGCTATCTTTTTTATCTCGGAAATCAGTTCCTCGTCGCTTACTTCTATCGCTTCCTTTTTTGCCACGTTTATGAGGACAATCTCTTCTTTTAGCTCCTCTTTTACCCTCCTTTCCACCTCTTCCCTTAGCTTTTCCTCCTCCTCTTTGAGCAAATTACTGTCCTTCGTTTTCTCCTTGAAGTCCTCGAGAACGTCTTCGATTCTCTTATTCAGATAACGAGGCGGAATGGGAATCTCAATTCCGTCTAGAATCTTGTCGATTACCGTCCTATATATGTATTCCCTTCTTAGTGCTTCCTTTTCCTTTTTAATTGACTCTTTAATCCCTTCCTTGAGTGCCTCCAGGTTTTGAAAACTCAAATCCTTGGCGAATTCATCTGAAAGCTCTGGCAGAACCTTTTCCTTCAATTCCTTTAAGGTCACCTTAAAAAGAACTCTTTTACCGGCCACTTCTTTATCTGGGTAATCCAAAGGAAAATCTATCTCTACGTCCCTTTCCTCCCCTTTTTTCATCCCTACTATCGCATTTTCAAATTCTGGCAAAAACATACCTTTGCCGAGCTCAAGTGGATAGAAGTCCGTTCCTGCCTCTTTTAATGGTTTGCCGTCAAGATAACCCCGATACTTTATTATAGCCACGTCTCCAAATCTAGCTTGATCGTCTTTTTCTTTTTCCCTTATTAAGGCGTGCATGTTTCTTAAGCTTTCCAATCTTTCTACTATCTCGTCATCTTTTACATCGGCCTTTTTTACCTCTACCTCAATGCCCTTGTATTCTTTGATCTCCAATTCAGGAATTACCTCACAATCCATGACATAACCTTCACCGTCCTCCGTTTCGATGAAATCGACTATCGGTCTCACAAGTGGATCGACATTGGCCTTTTCCAGAGCAGAACTTATGGTCTCATCTATGACCTTCCTTTTTGTCTCTTCTTCGATCAGATCAGAATAATAACTGAGTACCAACGCGCGGGGAACCTTCCCCGGTCTAAATCCTCTTATCCTGACTTTTTTTCTTATCTCATCAATCGTCTTTTCCCTTATGTCTTGAACCTTCTCCTTGGGAAGAATGACCTCTATTCTTTTTGTCGTTTTGTCGACATCGATAAGCGAGACTTTCACTCCATCCTCCATTTTTGGCGCCCTAATTATACCGGATAAACCTTCCCTATATCAAGCAGGATCCCTCTTTGTTGACAAAGTGGCTATGCCCATATATTATTTTAGCCCGTGAATCTTACGGCTCTTCCTCTTATTTTCGAAGAGATCGCGGCTCTTTTGGAGATAAAAGGGGAAAACCCCTATAAGGTTAGGGCTTATCAGAATGCGGCAAAAGTACTTTCTCAAATTGACAATCTCGAGGAACTCATAATTGAAGGGCGGCTTAAAAAGATAGAAGGGATAGGGGAGGGCCTCTCGAGAAAAATAGAAGAGTATTACGAAAGGGGAACTATCTCTCTTTATGAAGAGTTAAAAAGAGAATTTCCTCCCTCTATCCTTGAGCTTATGAAGGTTCCCCACCTAGGTCCGAAAAGGATAAGAGTAATTTACGAGAAACTCGGGATAACGAACCTGGGAGAACTGGAATACGCTATCAAAGAGAACCGATTGATGACCCTTTTCGGTTTTGGAAAAAAAACGCAAGAGAAAATACTGGCGGGTATAGAATTCCTAAAAAAGCACCAAAATGAGTTCTTGCTAGTGGATGCTGAACCGAGAGCTTTAATGCTAAAGGAGATTTTAAAAGAGCGTTTCCCTCTATGCCGTGTTGAGATTTGTGGGAGCATCCGTAGAAGAAAAGAAACTGTAAGGGATATAGATGTTCTTGTTGGGGGAGAATCAAAAGAGAAAGTAATCGAATACCTATTGAGGCTCCCCTTAATCCAGGGCCTAATATTTGAAGATGAAAACTCAGCCGTTTTTAAAACAGTTTCGGGAATTAACGTGGAGATAAGAATAGCAGCTCCACCCGAGTATGCACATCTTTTGCTTCATCTGACAGGTAGCGAAAACCACATAAAAAAATTGAAAGCCCATTTCAAAAATGAAGGTCTCAGTCTTAATCCATCTTCGATCACAAATGGCGAAAAACTGATCACCTTAAATACGGAAGAGGAGATTTACAATTTTATAGGGCTCCAGTTTATACCTCCAGAGCTTCGAGAAGATATGGGAGAGCTAGAAGCGGCAAAAAAGAATGGTCTTCCTGAGCTTGTAAAAGAAGAGGACATAAAAGGTCTCTTTCATGTCCATTCTGACTTTAGTGACGGGATCGATCCAATAGAGAAGATTATCGAGTTCTGCAAAAAAATGGGAATGGAGTATGTGGGTATAAGCGATCACAGTAGAAGCGCTTATTATGCGAGGGGTTTAAAAGTTGAGGATTTAAAGAGGCAGTGGGAGATCATAGACGAGATAAATAGGAAGGAGGAAAGCTTTTATGTCTTTAAAGGCATTGAGAGTGACATTCTGCCTGACGGAAGTCTAGATTACCCTCCAGAAATCTTAAGAAATTTTGACTTTGTTATTGCTTCGGTACATTCCCATTTCAATCTCGGAATTAAAGAACAGACAGAAAGGATAAAAAAGGCCCTTGAAAATCCTTATGTGACAATGCTCGGCCATCCAACAGGGAGACTTCTTCTATCAAGGAAAGGATATGCCGTCGATATGGAGGAGATTTTAAGGACTGCAAAAGAAAGGGGGATTGTGATAGAACTTAACTCCAGTCCTTATAGACTAGATATGGACTGGCGCTATTTGAAGATGACAAAATCGAATGGGATTTTGATTTCCATAAATCCCGACGCCCACTCTAAAACCGAGCTTACGGATTTGGCGTACGGTGTGGCCATTGCGAGAAAGGGATGGCTCGAAAAAAAAGACGTTTTAAACACAAGAAGTTCTTCTGAACTGAGGGAGTTTTTCTTGAAAAAGAGAAAAAACAGCCTATGAAAAACGTAGAAGAACTCATAGAACGACTTAAAAATATGCACGGAGAACCGAGGTGTGAACTTAACTTTTCGAATCCTTTGGAACTTACTGTGGCAACGGTTCTTTCAGCCCAGTGCACTGACGAGAGGGTAAATAAGGTAACTGAAAAATTGTTTAAAAAGTACAGATCACTCGATGATTACATTGCTGTTAAGATCGAGGAACTAGAAGAGGACATAAAACCTACGGGATTTTTCAGAAACAAAGCGAAGACGCTGAAAAACATTGCGGAAGAGATAAAAATCCGTTTTTCCGGAAAGGTACCCGAAGATATAGATCTCCTTGCGAGTGTGAAAGGGATTGGAAGAAAGTCAGCCAACATGATAGTGGGTTGCGCTTATAAGAAACCGGCTCTCATTGTAGATACTCACGTAAAAAGGGTAGCGAATAGAATCGGTCTTACCGATTTTGAAGATCCGGAAAGAATAGAGATCGATCTGAAAAAGAAAGTGCCTAGGGATAGATGGTTAGACCTCTCTTTACTCCTTATCCTTCATGGAAGGTACGTTTGTAAGGCTAGAAAACCTGAATGTAACAGATGTGAGCTGAAAAATAGCTGTAATTTCTTCATAAAAGGAGAGAAGTGATGTTTGATAAAGATTCATTGTCCGATGCCGAATGCTTGCGTCTTGCAGAACTTGCCCGCTTAGCAAGGGGTGACATACTCAAAATGACAACCTTAGCCAAATCTGGGCATCCCGGTGGTTCAATGTCATCAGTCGACATTTACATAGTTCTTTTTTCGTACGCAAAACTTACGGAATCCCCGAGAGACAGGATAGTGGTAAGCCACGGTCACACATCGCCAGGAGTTTACGCGGCCCTAGCCCGCACAGGATATCTTCCCCTTGACGAGGTCATCGCTTTTTTTAGAAAAGGTGGAAGTCCCTACGAAGGTCACGTTATAAGGGGTATCCCATTTATAGACTGGTCCACGGGCAATCTGGGTCAGGGGCTTTCTGCGGGTTGTGGGTTCGCTTTAGCTTCAAAGCTCAAAAAAGAGAATATTAACGTCTTTGTGATTATGAGTGACGGGGAACAACAAAAAGGTCAGGTTTCAGAGGCAAGGAGATTCGCCGTTAAGTACGGCCTTAACAACATCAGAGTCATAATAGATTACAACAAACTCCAAATTTGTGGCAGGATCGATAAGGTTATGCCTCAAAATATCGTGGAAAACTACCTTTCCGACGGATGGGATGTCCTAGAAGTAGATGGGCATGATCACAAAGAGATATACACGGCAATAAAAAGATCACTAGAGATAGAAAACCCGGTTTGCATTCTGGCGCATACAGTAATGGGTAAAGGTGTTCCTTTTATGGAAAACAATGAAAAATACCATGGTACTCCGCTTACGGAAGAAGAGTACAGAGAAGCCATAAGAATTTTGGGCATCCATGATGACCTTGAGGAATACAGGGAAAAAAGGAAGGGATGTTGGTCCTTCGAGATCAAACTCGAAAAAGAGGATTTTCAAAGGTACGATGTCGGGAAACCTTTCACTTACCACGAAGAAGAGAAGATCGACAATAGAACGGCGTTTGGTCGGGCCTTAAAAGACATTGCGGACAGAAATATCCCATACGGCAGGTACGTTTCGGTTTTTGACTGCGATCTCGCACCATCGGTTAAAACTGTAGATTTTTCCAAGGCGTATCCAGATTACTTCTTTCAGTGTGGAATCCAGGAACATAGTACCGCAACGTTAGCCGGGGCCGTCTCGATTACGGGGATTCTCACATTTTTTGCCGATTTTGGGGTATTCGGGATAGACGAGACTTACAATCAGCATAGGTTAAACGACATAAACGGAACGAATCTCAAGCTCATCCTTACACACGTAGGTCTCGATGTAGGACAGGATGGAAAGACTCACCAGTGTATCGACTACATAGGACTCGCCCGCAATCTTTTCAGTTACAGAGTGATTGTTCCCTGCGATCCAAACCAGACAGACAGAGTGATAAGATACGTCGCAAGTAGACCCGGTAACTTTATAGTGGCCATGGGCAGAAGTAGATGGCCCGTCATTTACTCTGAGGATGGAAGGCCCCTATACGGTGATTCGTACGAGTTTGAATACGGCAAAGCAGACATTGTGCGAGACGGCAAAGATGCGGTTCTAATAACTTACGGAGGGATGGTTGACCGGGCAATAAGGATAAGGAAAAATTTAGAGAAACACGGTATATCACTTGCCGTAGTCAACATGCCCTGTGTCCTTGAAGTCGACAGAGACACGTTTAAACGTTTTATTTCGTTTCCCCTTGTGATAACGTACGAGGATCACAACGTAAATACCGGCATAGCTCAGGTCCTTTGCAAATTTTTCCTTGAGGAAGGATTTAGAGGAAAGTTTATCTCCTTCGGTGTAAAAAAGTACGGAGTTTCTGGTGATACGGAGGAGACTCTCACTTATGAGAGTCTTGATGTAAATTCCATGACGGAAGCAATTAGACGAGAATTTTCAAGGCTCTAAGAGGAGGATGGAAATGGAAATAAAAAGCATGTACAGAAAGATAGTAAAGGACAACTTCCCTGAAACCATAACCATCGACATTGGAGGTCAGAAGCTTATATTCAGAAAAAGGACATGGAACATTTACGACGAGGACGAAAAATTGAATGTGGAACGGGGCTTAAGGTACGGAGAAAATCCGGACCAGCCCGCAGCCCTTTATGAGCTTATAAACGGTAACGTGATTCTTGGGGATGTTCGGTTTTTCGATCCTGAAAGGGGACTTGTAAGTAAGATAAGAGAGGAGGATATGTTACAGACTGGAAAGCACCCCGGAAAGATAAACCTTACAGATGTGGACAATGCCCTAAACATTTTAAAATTTTTGGATAAAAAGCCGGCCTGTGCCATCATGAAGCACAATAATCCTTCCGGAGTTGCATACGGATCGACCCTCGCAGAAGCTTTTGACAAAGCATTTTGGGCTGACCGAATTGCTGCGTTTGGTGGGGCGGTAGTACTTACAAGGACAGTTGATAAAGAGACTGCCGAACTAGTAGCGAGAAATTACTTTGAAGTTGTGTGTGCTCCTGACTATGAGGGAGGGGCTTTAGACATTTTAAAGAAATGGAAGAACCTTAGAATTCTGAAAATTGAAGAGATTGAGAGGCTCTACGAGTATAAATTCAAACGCTTCCTTGATATAAAGACCTTGATAGACGGCGGGCTTATCGTCCAAGAATCCCAGCCTTTCAAAATAAAAAGTAAGGAAGATCTTAAAATAGCCGAAGCCACGTACAAGGGGAAGACATACAAGATTAATAGACCTCCTACTGAAAAAGAGTACGAGGATATGCTTTTTGGATGGTATGTGGAGGTAGGGGTAACTTCCAACTCGGTTTTATTCGTCAAAGACGAATCGACAGTATCTATTGGGACAGGTGAGCAAGATAGGGTTGGAGTTGTCGAGATAGCGATATTTAAGGCGTACAAAAAATTTATCGACAAAGAGGTCTTCAAAAAATACGGCGTACCTTATGCGGTTTTTAAACTTGAGGCAGAAAGAGGGGAAAGAAACTTGAAGGATCTTCTAGAGATTGAAGAATTGGCTAAAGCTGAGTGTGCAGGACTTAAGGGTTCTGTCCTTGTGTCGGACGGTTTCTTCCCTTTCAGAGATGGTGTTGATGCGGCTATAAAAGAAGGTATAACGGCCGTAATTCAACCGGGAGGTTCGGAAAGGGACTTTGAGGTCATAGAAGCGTGTAACGAAAGGAACGTGACTATGGTTTTCACCGGCCAGAGACTTTTTAAACACTGAAATTTTAAGGATAAAGAGGCAAAGATGTAAGTCCGGTCCTTTCGTCCAGCCCCAAAGCTATATTCATATTCTGGACAGCCTGTCCGGATGCCCCTTTGACTAGATTATCTATTGCTGAAATTACAATGAATCTCCCATCCTCGAAGGCCTTTCCGCCAATGTCACAGAAATTTGAAAACCTAACAAACCTTGTATCAGGAAATAAGTCTTTATCTAGGACCCTTACGAAGTGGTGGGACATGTATTCGGTTCTAAAAATATCTAAGAGCTCCTCCGTTGAGATTTTAGTTTTTAGCTTTCCGTATACGCACGTCAAAATCCCCCTGTTCATGGGTACCAGATGTGGGACGAACGTAATTTTCACATTTTGGAATTTGTTAACCTCTTTTTGAATCTCCGGTTCATGTCTGTGGTTACCTACGTTGTACGCTCTAATCCCTTCCGACACTTCGCAAAAGAGGCTTCCCAATTTTAATTCACGCCCGGCTCCACTAACACCGGATTTGGAATCTATAAATACCTGCCCATCAATAAGACCCCGCTTGAGCAATGGGTAAAGGGCAAGCAACGCCGATGTCACATAGCAGCCGGGATTAGCGATGAGCTTTTTTTTTCTTATGGTGTCTCTGTATATTTCTGGTAATCCGTAAACGCTCTCGGATAAAAGCTCTGGAGCCTTATGAAAGGTATAGTAACGCTCATAGAGAGCCCGATCTTCGAACCTAAAATCCGCGCTGAGATCTATAATGAGGCACTTTCCGTCGTAAAGCTCCTTAGCTTTCTCCATTGATGAACCGTGGGGAAGGCACAAAAAAAAGACATCACATTTTCCTTTGAGATCCTGATCAGTCTTTATAAGCCTTTCTTCGAAAAGCTTAAAAAAAGAGGGAAAGACCTGAGATACTTTTTGTCCCTCGTAAGTATTGGAGGTTATAAAAACTATTTCGACATCGGGGTGGTTAAGAAGTATGGAGAGGAGCACTTGTCCAGTATACCCTGTTGCTCCGACAACTCCCACCCGATACATGGAGGCTTCTATCTCTTGGAGAACTGGAAGCCCCTTCTTGCTCCCCTTCTTCCGTACTTCTTTCTCTCTTTTACCCTTGGATCCCTTCTAAGGAGACCCTCCTTTTTCAGCGCCGGCCTCAAATTCTGATTGTACTCAACAAGGGCTTTAGCTATGCCGTGACCTATTGCCCAAGCTTGGGCAGTAAGTCCTCCTCCCCGGACATTTGCTATGACATCAAATTTTGCAAGAGTATTTGTGACTATGAATGGCCTATTGACCAAGTACCGCCACTCGTAGACGGGAAAGTACTCCTCCAAGCTCCTCCCATTGATAAGATAGTTTCCTTGTCCCTGTTTTATCCACACTCTCGCAACGGCTGTTTTCCTCTTACCAGTTGCGTAGTATCTCTTCTCAGCCACAGATTACCTCCTTCATGTCAAGGGGCTTGGGACTCTGGGCAAAATGTGGATGTTGGCTACCTCTATAAACTTTTAATTTTTTTAACATCTTTCTCCCCAAGCTTCCCTTGGGCAACATTCCTTTAACGGCAAGCTTTAACACTTCTTCTGGCTTCTTTTCTAACATTGTCTTTAGATTCGTGAGTTTTATGCCTCCCGGATAGCCACTGTGACGCGCATAGAATTTGCTAAGGAGCTTTTTCCCCGTAACCTTTATCTTTTCAGCATTTATTACCACCACATAATCCCCGCAGTCGAGGTGCGGGGTGTAAGATGGTTTTGTTTTTCCCATAAGCATTGTGGCAATCTTCGATGCAAGCCGACCGAGGGTCAATCCATTTGCATCTATAAGGTACCAGTCCCTCTTTATCTCTTCCTTTTTTGGAAAGTGCGTCCTCATGATGATTAACCTTTAAAGTAGCCCGTAGTTTAATACATCTCGAGGCACAAGTCAAGAAATTGAGTCTTTTTTAAATCCGGTCATCCTATCTTTTCTGCCCGAAAAATCAGTTAAACGTTTAGATCTTTCTTACTGAAACCATCATGTAACCGTGACTTACAAGGTCGATGAATGAATCTTAAAAAGTACGGTCCAGACGAGGAATCCTATTTTTGTGGAATTTGAAATTATAAACCTCCGTTCTATATACCGTAGGGGCGCGTACGATAACCGAATACAAATGGCTGACACATGGATTTGGTGTCTCTTGTGAAACTTTATCGAAGTCGGCACGATGCAAAAACCTGTCCCTTAATTTAAGGTTTTGAAAAACATTCATCTTTTGAGGCCAAATTGAAAGGGATAGAAACGCCAGTGGAAGGTTTTGATGATGATGAACAAGATTTGTGAAAACTTATGCAAATAGCAAGGAGATTGAAGACCCGTTGGGATCGCCTTGGCGATTTGACAAACGTAGAGATGAAGCTCAACCACCTGATAGGCCTCAGCTACTGATTAGGCTTAACGTTATTTTTGTAAAACGATTTTGATAGACAATTACTTATTACGGATCAATTGGGCAAAGGTGAGTAAGTCCATCATCTAAACCTATACTGAGTTATCCTGCCCGAAGGCTCGATCAATGCCTCGGTGCCTTTAGGGATTATGAGAGTCTCGTTAGTTTTGGTTATTGTTACTTCCACCTCTCCTTGAAATACTAGAAGTCTTAATTTGCTCCCATCCGCTTCACATATAAACTCCGTTCCCCGCGCACCAAATGTGGCGTAGGGTGAGATTGGGCCGGAGGGAGTGCATACATAACCAGGATGAAAAAACTCGCAAACCCATATATAGAATCTCTTTTGCTCTTCCTTTCCTATCTTTTCCTCCATCCATCCCTTTATAGTTCTTAGATCCTCCTTGTACTCATCGATGATCCTTTCAAGTTTCTCCAAATATCTTTTTTGATTCTCGATCTGGACATGGATTTTTCCCTTTAAGAATTCAAAGATCTCTTCCGAAGGATCGTCTTTAGTGATGATAAAACTCGTATCCGGCTCAAGCTTAAGCTTACCTCTACCTTCAAGAAAGACAATCTCAGCTCTTCCATCACGGCCTGTAATTATCATGTCTCCTTCTCGAAAAGTCGAGTATATTTTACATTGAGCGGAACTCTTATCGTTTACATTTATAACCTTTACTTCACCTGAGCAATTTTTTACGACTCCAACGG
Source organism: Thermodesulfobacteriota bacterium (assembly GCA_025062045.1). NCBI lineage: Bacteria > Pseudomonadati > Thermodesulfobacteriota > Thermodesulfobacteriota bacterium. The sequence continues at coordinate 75,652 of JANXAF010000006.1, read as the reverse complement.
TTTTTTGCGAAATTATCGTCTCATAGTCTGATTTTAGCCTTCTTTCTTCGATATTTAACCTCTCCAACTCCATAAGGAGTTCCATTCTTTGAGTGCTCAATTTTTTTTGGGTTTCTTTTGCCGTAAGATAGGATTTCTGGGCAAGGGGTTCAGCAAGCATGGCATTCTTTTTCTGTTCTTCGGTTCCTGTAGCCTTTGCTTTCTGAATGTCGGCAAGAAGTTTGGTTACTTCCTTTAAATTTTCCTCATTTTTGGCTATCTTTAGGTCGACTTCTCTTATTTTTTCCTTAACTCTTGTTTTCATATTCTGGATGTCAAAATATATGGAAAGCCAGATTGCTAAAGTCTTCGAGGTCACTTCCGTTGAAAGACAAACTAACAGTAAAGCTGTACTCAAAACTAGTACTACAGATTTGAGGACCATCTAAACAGTCCTATTTCGTATTTTATCATCTGCAACTTCTACATTTTGTACGTTAAGAATAAACTGAGCCAATCACATACCTTATGGTAAGCGTTTATTATCCGATGAATCACGCAAAAAGCATTCTTGACGTGATTGTACCATACTTTGTTTCCGGACTTAATAGAAAAGTTGAGATTAAATACCGAGAGCGCCGAAGCCTACCTAAACCTTTTGTCGAACGGGCTTTTTTTAATTTGTTCAAGTAAAAGTTTTGGAAAAGCGGCTACAAGTAGAGCCGGTAGAATTGAAACCTTATAGGAATCACTCCTAAGAGTTTCTCTCAATTCGAGGAGTTTGACATAAGTCGGCCTTTGTTGATATTTTATTCCACAAAACGGAAAGAGGTGGAAAATGAAGCGGACGTATCAGCCACACAACGTAAGAAGAAAGAGGACACACGGGTTTTTAGTGAGAATGAGGACTAAAGGCGGAAGAAAGGTTATAAATAGGCGACGGGCCAAAGGCCGAAAACAGCTTACCGTTTAAGGGACGATTCTTAGGATCTATCTCAGTCCATGTCCTCTATCTTCCCCAAAGAGGAATCTGGACGCAAAAAAAAACAAAAGCTTTTAAACTCGAACAAAAAAAACTGGGTGAGAATTAGAGAGACGGAACATTTTCGGCTTTTTGAGACGGATGATGACGGTGAAATGACGCCTTTTTACGTTTCTGTTAGTAAAAAAGTAGGCAATGCGGTAAGGAGGAATAGGATTAAGAGGATAACCAGAGAATTTTTAAGACTCCACAGGGACCTTTTGCCAGCCCAAAAAAAAGTGCTTATTAAGGTGAAGAAGATCCCAGAAAACCCTGGTCTTACGACACTGGAGAGCGAATTTTTGGCGCTCTTTAAAGGGGAAAGGCAGGGATGAGAAGAATAGTGGTTCACCTTATAGAGCTTTACAGAATCTTCGTTTCACCTTTTCTTCCCTGTGAGTGCAGATATTATCCTACGTGTTCCGCGTACGCAAAAGAGGCTATAGAAAAAAAGGGGATAGTAAAAGGGATTCTACTTGCTCTAAAAAGGATACTCAGGTGTAATCCTTTTTTTCCCGGAGGTTACGATCCTGTTCCATGATGGAGGAAGCGCATGGAAAAGAGAGTCATACTTGCGTTTATACTGATGCTTCTCGTGCTATTCATCTTCCAGGTTTATTTTACACCCAAGCCTCAGGAGCCCTCCAAAAAAACGGAGAAGAAGCCAGTCGAAAAAAAGATTGAAGGTGAAAGGTTCCCTAAAAAGGTTACACCCTTAAGGTTTTCCCCGAAAGAGATAGTTGTTGAGAATTCAGTATTCAGAGTGACTTTTACGGAGGCAGGCGGTGGAATTAAAAGCGTAAAGCTCAAAGGGTACAAAGAGAGCATAAAGGAAGAGAAGGAAAAAGAGTTAATAGAAGACATAAAGCCTTACTCTTCTATTCCGGCTCTGGGATTTCTCGTAGAAGACAGGCTTCAAGAGGAGCCAGTGTGTCAAGGACCCTCTCATGGTTTAGTTGTCAAAGATTCTCCAAAGGAAATAACATTTGTCTGTTCGCTTTCGAATGGCGGTTCCGTGACAAAGACTTATAAGATATACCCGTCAGAGTACTATATGGATTTTAAAATCGACACGGACACACAAACTGAATCAACACTGGGCCTTGATATTGCGGCCATTTCTGCCACAAAAAAGACACACACTTTCAAAGGACCGTTTGTATTTGATGGTAAAAATTTGGAACAGATAGAAAAGGTTGAAAGGAAGATAACCCCTAAGAAAGATTATAAGTACGCTGGGCTCGATGAGGGCTATTTTGCCATCATATGGATACCGGAAGATAAAAAGCCCGAACTTCTCATCACGAAGACCGAGGAAAACGTTCCGGCTGTGAGATTATTGCCTAAAGGCGAAGATATATCGGGTAAACTTTTTTTTGGTCCAAAAAAGACTGAAATCTTAAAGGCCCTCAACGTTAAAGCAGAAAAGATAATCGACTTTGGATGGTTCGACTTAATAGCAAAACCTCTCGTTGCAATCCTTAATTTTTCCCACAAACTGACCGGTAACTACGGCGTCGACATAATAATCCTCACCATCCTCATAAAGATTCTTTTCCATCCCCTTACAGTGAAGAGCTATAAATCGATGAAAGAGATGCAAAAACTTCAGCCCCAGATTGCTAAGCTGAGAGAAAAGTATAAAGATAACAGAGAAAAGCTCAACCAGGAGCTTATGGAGCTTTATAGGAGAAGAGGGATAAATCCTATGAGCGGTTGTCTCCCGATCCTCATCCAGATTCCGGTCTTCTTTGCTCTCTATAAGGCATTGACGGGTGCTATAGAACTAAGACATGCTCCTTTCGTGCTTTGGATTAAAGATCTATCAGAGCCGGAGGATCTCTTTTCCATAGAGATTGCGGGATTTTCGATCCCCGTTAGGGTTCTTCCACTCGTTATGGGAATCACGCAGGTCATTCAACAAAAGATGACACCTACAGGAGGTGACCCACTTCAGGAAAAGATAATGCTTCTTATGCCAATTTTTTTCACATTTCTTTTTTGGGGGTTTCCTTCTGGGCTTGTCCTATACTGGCTAGTAAATAACGTGGTCTCCATATTCCAGCAGTTAATCATCAACAAAAAAGTAAAATAGGGGGAAAAACATGAATTACGTTGAAGTGGAAGGAAAAACCTACGAAGAGGCAGTAAAAAAAGCTTGCATTGAACTGAACGCAAAAGAAGAAGACCTTGATATAGAAGTTAAGGAGATAGATACAAAAGGGATACTCGGTATTCTTGGATCAAAAAAAGTTCGTATAATAGCGAAGCTGAAAACGAAACATGATGAACTGGAGACTCCGGAAGAGTACGGGAAGAAATTTATAAAGACTTTGATGGATATGCTAGGGCTGGCCTCTGAGGTCACAACAAAAAAAATCAAGGACAGGATTGTGTTTAGCCTTTCCTCAAAAGAAGGCAACATTTTCATCGGGAAAAACGGAGAGGTGATGGAAGCTTTTCAGTACATCTTGAGGCTTGTGATTGCTAAAAAATTTAAGCAAAACTTTAAACTCTTATTCGACATAAACGGTTACAGGGAGAGAAGGAGAAGAGCTCTAATCGATATGGCTAAAAGACTATCGATTAAAGTCAAACGCACAGGAAAGCCAGTAAAGACTGAGCCACTTAACGCCTATGAAAGAAGGACAATACATACCTTCTTTAAGAACGACAAAGGGATTGAGACACGTAGCGAAGGCGAAGGTCCGACAAAGAGAGTGGTGATAAGCTTAAGAAAAGAGAAACGAGATGATGACGGGAAGAGATGATACAATTTGTGCGATTTCAACTCCACCAGGAGAATCAGGAATTGGCATTATAAGGATAAGCGGGCCACTCGCTTATCCTATTTTGAAAAAGATCTTCAGACCAAAATCTCAAGCAAAAGAATTTCTTTCACACAGATTCTATCTGGGAAAAATAGTCGACCCACATACGGAAAAGCAAATAGACGAGGTTCTCGCCGTCTACATGAAAGCTCCTAAGACTTATACGCGGGAAGACGTAGTTGAGATCCACTCCCATGGCGGATATTTCGTAGAACAGAGGATTTTGAGCGTTGTCTTAAACTGCGGCGCAAGACTTGCGGAACCAGGGGAATTCACAAAAAGGGCTTTCCTCAACGGCAGGATCGATCTCTTGCAGGCCGAATCTGTCATAAACATCATCCAGAGCGAAAGTGAAGAGGAACTCGATTGTGCTCTTGCCCAGCTTGATGGAAAACTGTCTAAAAGGATCGGAAAAATAAAAGACGACATAAAACTGGCCCTTGCCCTTGTGGAAGCTAAAATAGATTTCCCGGAGGAGGAAATCCCAGTCGACCTAGAAGAGATCCTTTCTTTAGCGGAAAGGGCAAAGAGGCATATCGCATATCTTTTAGAGTCATATAGCAGGGGAAAGATAATAAGGGAAGGGTATCTGGTTCTGCTTTACGGTAGAACGAATGTGGGTAAATCGAGCCTTCTAAACGAAATCGTCCTAAAAGAAAGGGCTATCGTCACTCCGATTCCAGGAACAACAAGGGATCTAATTGAGGATGTGATAAATCTAAAAGGGATAAAGGTTAGGATCGTAGATACGGCGGGAATAAGAGAGCCCCAGGATCTCGTAGAGAAAGAGGGTATAGAGAGAGTGAAAAGGAAAATTTCGGAGGCTGATCTCATCCTTTGGGTTATAGATGGTTCTTCGCCTCTTACAGATCAAGACCTGAAAATTTACGAAGAGCTGAAAGGATCGGATGTAATTGCAGTGGTCAATAAAATCGATCTTGAAGTGAAGCTAGATTTGAGATCTTTCGAAGAAAATGGGGTCGATTATGTAAAGACTTCAGCCCTCACGGGTGAAGGAATAGGAGAGCTCAAAGAGGCGATATACAGAAGAATCATAGGAAAAACGCAAAAAAGAGGAAGAGTCATAATAACGAGCCTTAGGCACAAAAACGCACTGGAAAGAGCGAAAGAATGTTTAGAGCGGGCCATATTAGGTGTAAAAACTGGCCTTTCTGAGGAATTTTTAGCATTCGAGCTAAACGAGGCGTTGTCTAAGATTGGAGAGATCACAGGAGAAATCTACACTGACGAAATTTTAGACGAAATATTCACAAGATTCTGCATCGGTAAGTGAGATGAAACTCAAGCTTGATCACATAGGGTTCGTGACGACAGAGAGGGAAAGAGTGGAAAGCATATTAAGAAGGATAGGGCTGGAATCGATCACTAAGCATGTGCCAGATGAAATTCAGAAAGTTTCGGCTTCTTTTGCTGATATAGGAGAGAATGACAGGGTATACCTTGAGATTTTAACGCCAACCTCTTCCGATTCACCCATATCTAATTTTCTTCAAAAAAAAGGACCGGGACTACACCATCTCTGTTTTGAAGTGGAAGATATCGAAGAGGCGAAAAAGATCTTTGTCCAAGCAGGATTCAGAGTTGTCGTAGAACCGAGGGAATGTGAGGCTTACGACATAAATCTGGGAAGAAATCCAAAAAAGACAACAAAGATCGCTTTTCTTTTCATCCCAAATTTCCTACTTGTGGAACTGATAGAAAAAGAGTAAATCCCATCTCCACGCCTTAAAGAGTGGCTCTTTTAAAAAGGGTTGCAAAAAAATAAGAAGAGAGAAGAAAGGTGTAATAAGTCGTAAGGGAAGAAATAATAAAGCCGATATAAGGGATAGCAATCAAAGCTTTTGATACAAAAAGAGCAAAAAAGGCACAGATAAAACCCGTAATGTATGGGACAGATACTTCTTTTATGGCCACAAGTATTTTTTCATAATCGAAGGCATCCTTTATGTGCATCTTCTGAGCGTAGACCGAAAAGGCGAAGGGAAGTGGAAAACTGAAGATGAAAAAAAGAGGGTAGGAAAAAAATGTCAGAACCTTTCCTATAAAACCGACAATGCCTTCCATGTTCGAGAAAAAGTAACCTATAGAGAGAATGAAAGAGGGAAGGGCGAAATAGATAACACATATAATAACTATCCTTAGGCCCTCAACCCAGATCTGGGATTTGTTTTCCCATGTTGGAATTCCTATATTGCCAAAAAGAAACGTTTTTGCCATCTTCACTACGTAACCTATGGAAAAGAAATTGAGAATGGGGATATAGATCGCAAGACCCGGAAGGACCCAGCGAATGAGGTACTTTGAATCGAACGTATACCGAACGAAGGTCAAAAGGTTCATAATTTGCCTTTACTTTTTTAGAGATTCTAAGAAATCCAGAAATGGCTGTCCGGTGTAACCTGTCATTCCGCCATCAAGAACTATAGTTTCTCCGTTTATGTATTGTGCTTCCTCCGAGGCAAGAAAAAGAACGAGGGACACGAATTCATGGATCTCTGCCATTCTCCCTAATGGTGTACGTTTGGAAAGAAAATCGACGAAAATTTCTCTTTTAATCAGACTTTCGTTCATTCCTCCCTTTATAAAACCGGGTGCCAACGCACATACGGTGACGCCTTTCTGCGCCCACTCGTAACCCAGAATTCTGGTCATTGAGATTATTGCAGCCTTACTTACTGCGTAGGGAAGGAACCCTTTTTCGCCGAATAAAGCTGCTTGAGATGCGATGTTTATTATTCGGCCTCTTTTTCTTTCGAGCATCTTTTTACCAAAGTGGTAGGTTACATAAAAGGTCCCCTTAATGTTTACGTCTATTACTCTTTCGAAATCCTCCTTTTTCAGTTTTTCAGATGGAAGAATGGGGTTTATCACCGCTGCGTTGTTAATAAGAACATCAACCCTTCCGTGCCTTCCTGCAAAGTCTTCGCTAATCTCTTCAATCCTCTGATAATCTGAAATGTCCCCCTCATATACCACAAGATTTCCCTTCTCTGCGTACTCATTTTTTAATGCTTCGAGCCTTCCTTTATCCCTTCCGTTTGTACCTACTATAGCTCCCTCTTTTAAGAAAGCTGAAACGAGCGCTTTCCCTAAACCCCTAGATCCACCAGTTACAAAAACTACTTTGTCTTTGAACCTCATATTTCCCCTCCATAGAAAGATCTGACTCTCTCATCAAATTTACAGATAAGATCCGCATTTTTTGTTATATCCTCACCTGTAACCGACTTCCACACAAATGGTCTTTCCATGCAAAGGTAAATGAAAAGATCAGAGTCCTTTTCTTTGAGACATTCGTAAATGTGTTTATAAGCATTTATTCTTTGAGCCTTTAAATACCTCATTTTTCCGTCTTCGCCAAGAATGAATTCACCAAAGAACAGGTTTTTTCTCTTTTCCTCGAGTAGAACCCTAAATAACGATCTTGGAAATCTAAGTGCACCTAGACTGACCCATATGACCCTTTTTAAGTCGATTGTTCTTGCTATATCATCTATTAATGCTCCGTAATCCTTTTCGAAACCTGGATATATTATTATGGGATCGAAATGTAAGCCTACATAAAGACCCACATCTATTGCTTTTTTTAAAGCGAGCAACCTTTTCCTTAACGGACTTGTCCTTTTTTCTTCGTTTTTTATGATCTTTTCTGGTGCAACTGAGAACGATATCACAGTGTATCTGTTCAGATACGGCAGAAGATGGTCAATATACGCCCATTTTGACTTAAGTTCTAATATAGCCCTCCTCCGAGTACCGAAAAATTCTATAAGCGGGACATTAAGCCTCAAAATCCTATCAAGGGCGAGACTGTCAGAGAGTTCACCGGTACAGAATCTCATAACTTGGTTAGGTTCATTTTCAATCTCGGCATCTATCTGGGAAATAATGTACCTAATATCATTTACGGCCTTGATTTCACTAGAATTCAAATAAGTCCTCAAAACGCAGTAGGAGCAGAAAAGAACACAACCCTCGATCATGTCGATTATCTTCAAACCGCAACATATATGATTTTTCGTACCGGGACAATCCCTTACGATATGCCCCTTAGGCTCGACTAATCTTACCCTGTGTAAGGGCGAAGATTTTTTCAAAGTACCCCCTTCCTAAAGCTACTTGTAATTTTTTTAAAGCTAGATCGACATCTTCGACAGATTTGGCCAAGATCGATATTTCCATCTCCTCTTTTTCGAAGAAGGGATCCACCTTTATCTTTGTGGTATTTGGCAACTTTATCATACCCAAGATTCCAAAAAATTCCGTGCAGAGCGCGGAAATTGAAGGAGAAACTTCTTTTTTGAGTAAAAATTTGGCTTCGTCAATCGTCTGAGCTTGCTCGAATGTAGAAAATGGGATATCACCGAATTTTACTTCCGCAAGGAGAACAAGCTCCAAAAATTCCCGTAGCGAACTTTCAGTTATTTTTTTATTTTGAAGAAAGTTAAGTAGTTTTTTCCTGCTTTCCTCTGTAAGATCGAAAAAGTAGCCTATTGTTTTCATAGAGAGGGAATTTTGACAAAAATAGAACTTGATCGTTTCTTCCTCACTCGCTATCTTAATACAAAGACTCTTTATTTTTTGACTTCTTCCAAGACCAAAAAAACCCATAAGCTCGAATATCTCATCATCCGAGAACCCGAACTCACACATTTTTGCAATAGCATGTGCCTTTTCTACTATATTTAAGCCCCGTGCGATATTGGCAAGGATAGCAATCATAAGCGCCCGATAAGGCTCAACTGAGAGTACGTACGCTGGAACGGCTTCTAACTCTAATTTCGAAGCGTACCTTATTCTTCTTAAACCATCAATGACTTTAAGAGGCTTTCCAGCTAAAAGGAGGACAGGAGTTATTAAACGGGTCTTTCCGATGTACCATTCGAGTCTTGGATCATCATGAGGAAAGGAGATAGTATAGGTATTGTCGGTTAAATCTACGTCGGAAATGTCTACGTAAACTAGATCGCCATGCTCCTTCAAAATCTGGTTCCGGACTCTACAAGGTTCGGGTCAGATTGTAATCTTTGAAAAAGTATTCGAAATTCTCATCTTCTAGGAATTCGTCTATTGTTATCTCCCTTGTTACCACACTACTTCCACACTCGGGACAGAAGAGATTCTTCCTGTCGAAGCAGTAAAAAGAGAAGCCGCACAGATTGCACGTATATTCTTCTAAAAATCTCCTCACCATACCTCCTTCGATCTTTAAAAAGATTTTTGTTGAAAAAGGAGATTTTTTCAATGTACCCTAGTCTAAGTATAATCCCCCTTACCAAAAAAATCAATAACGGGGGTTATTGCCGATAAATCACCATCCGAACAAAAGTAAAGGAGGCTAAAGATGCGCTATGACCCAGAGCTTAACGACCACGGATTACCTTACAATCCGTACAAATCCTGCGTTATACCAAGACCGATCGGTTGGATATCGACCGTTAGCCCCGAGGGTATTCACAACTTGGCTCCCTTCAGTCAGTTTCAAAGCCTCAACTTTGATCCCCCTTACGTTATCTTCTCGGCTAATCAAAACACAAAGGGCCAAAAGAAGGACACGATCATAAATATAGAAAGGACTGGAGAGTTCGGATACAGCATGGCTACCTACGACTTAAGGGAAAAAGTCAACATCACAGCAATGGAGGTTCCTTTTGAAATCGATGAATTTGAACTTGCGGGTCTTTCGAAGGAACCATCTTTAAAAATAAAGCCCAGTCTTGTTGCAGAATCGCCTATAAAATTCGAATGTGTCTTACACCAGCTCATAAGGATACCGGGAAGGAGTCCTATGGGCACAATCGATGTTGTAATAGGCAGAGTTGTAATGATCCACATAGATGATGGTGTGATAGGACAAGATGGAAAGGTAGACGTTCTCAAGATAAAACCCCTTGCCCGGCTCGGTTATAACGATTATACTTTTGTGAATAATCTTTTCGAAATGGTGATTCCCGGCGGAAATGAAGCTTTAATCAGGGGAATGTGCGGGGAGCGACGTCAATAAGGTGAAAAATCTTTTGTTTGAGTAAAAGATCGGACATGAACATAAAGACAGAAGGACTGGACTTAATCCTACTTTAAATGTTTAATATCTACGTTGCTGAGTATGGCGGGTCCACAAAGACTCTCTGCAGAGCTTACACTTGAAGAGGTTGATCTTCATAGGTACTTTGACTGCAAACACTACAGAAGGTGTCTTGTCTTTGCGGCTGTCATGAAATGGGTGTCTTTTAGCTGCAAGGACTGTAAAAACTTTCTAAGATCAAAAAAAGGATATATGGGCAAATGTTCTATCTCCGAAAGACTCGGCTCGTAAAGCGCGAAAGCTATGAACCTTATGCCATCAAAACGGTTCAAAGGGAATCAAGAATCATCTTAGAATTTGAAAACTTTTTCGTTACTGAAAAAATAGCCAAAACTCACCTTTAGAAATTAAGATTTGATAAAACTCAAAAAAAGCAAAAAAACTCATATTTTTGTGAGTGAAATATTTTATTACGGTAACGAATAGGAGTGTGCCAATTAGACCCGGGCCCGCATGAAAGATAGATTAGAGAATATGTGCGGAAATTCTATGGGAGGCCAAAAGCTCAAATTAGCTGTGGAACATAACCCATAAGGAGCTTGAGGGTGAAAAAATAAAAAAACCCGGGAAACCCGGGTTTAGTTTAAAGGTTAATGTTTGAGTACTTTTTGTCTGGTCTTTGGACTCTTTTGTTTTCTAGTACCTCCAAGGCTCTGCATATGTACTTTCTTGTGTACCTAGGCATAATGACGTCATCCACATAACCCCTCTCTGCAGCTTGGTACGGGTTTTCGAGTTTGGATCTATACTCTTCTATGAGCCTTTTTGCCGTCTCTTTCGGATTTTCAGACTGTTTTATCTCTTTTGCATAAATTACACTTGCTGCTGTCTCAGCCCCAACTATGTTGATTTTTGCGGTTGGCCACGCAAACACGAGATCCGCTCCGATACTTTTGTCAAGCATCGCGTAATGGGCGCCCGCGTAAGACTTGCCTATGATGACCGAAATTAGAGGAACAGTTGCCTCGGACCAGGCAAAAAGAGTTTTTGCACCATGGCGGAGAATACCTCTCCATTCATGGTAAGAACCTATCCAGAATGCTGGACAGTCAACGAAAGTGACAACTGGTATGTTAAAAAGGTCGCAGAATCTTACAAATCTTGCAAGCTTGTCAGATGCGTCGCAGTCAAGCCCGCCCATCAGGACTTTTGGCTGATTAGCAACTATACCAGCTACCCTTCCGTCGAAACGGGCAAATCCCACAATGAGGTTTTGGGCAAAGTATTTATGAATCTCGAAGAAGCTGCCTTTGTCGACAACCATCTCGATTAAGGGTTTCATATCGTAAGGCACTCTCAAGTTTGGATCGGGAAGGAACTCATCCAGTTCTGGGATCTCTCTTTCGGGATCGTCGTATCTTTCGCCTCTCGGAGGCTTCTCCTTATTGTTGGAAGGAAGGTACGAGAGAAGCTTTTTACAAAGCTCTATGCACTCGTAATCGTCTTCGCCGACTATGTGGGTACTTCCGGCTTTTTTCGCGTGAGGCTCCCAGCCGCAGAGTTCTTCGAGTGTGATATCTTCACCGGTCTGAGTTTTGACAAAGGCAGGTCCCGCTATCCCTATGAATCCGGTTTTTTTACTCTGAATTAGGAAGTCGTTCATGATGGGATGGTACGCTTGGCCACCAAGACATGGTCCAAGAAGGAGGGCAATCTGCGGAATTACGCCAGAGGCAAGAGTCTGGGCTCTAAAGAGCCATCCGTATGCTTCAAGACAGTCCATACCTTCTTGGAGTCTCGCTCCCGCCGAGTCATTTATGCCGATGAAAGGCCAACCTTTCTCCATAGCAAACTGGACCGCCCAGACAAATTTTTTTCCGTGGTATTCTCCGTAAGTACCGGCCATGGAGGTGTAATCTTCTGAGGCAATGACGACATACCTGCCGTTTACCTTGCCGTACCCTGTGATCACACCTTCTGCGGGTATGTATCTATCGGCCATTCCAAATTTCGTCTGTCTGTGTGTGACAAAGAGCCCAACCTCAGTAAAAGTGCCAGGATCACACAAAAGCTCTATTCTTTCCCTTGCGTTGGTCTGACCTTTCTCTTTTCTTTTTCTTAACTCCTCTTCGCCACCCATAGCAAGCGCTCTCTGTCTTCTGGCCATGTATTCTTCGTAGATCTTATCGAACTTTCCCATTAGGTTCCTCCTGGATTATGTTATTTTTTTCACATTGTATTATATGATTTCCACAAAACCCTTGTCAATAAATTTAGTACCCAAATCTCTAACCAAGAACTTAGATTGTCGAAAATTCGGGTTGACACCTATTCTCGCGAAATTGTAAAAAAGAAAAAAAACTGGGGAGATGGGATGGACGAAAACTTAAAAGAACTGCTTCGAGAGTGGGACAAAAAACACGTCTGGCATCCATTCACACAGATGAAGGAATACGTGGAGAGTGATCCCCTAATAATAGAGAGAGGGGATGGCTTTTACCTAATTGACGTTGATGGCAAAAGATACATAGATGGAACTTCATCCATATGGGTCAACGTCTTCGGGTACACAAGAGAGGAACTCATAAAAGCCATAGTTGAGCAGGCATACAAGCTTCCCCATTCAACTCTGCTCGGCCTTGCAAATATTCCATCGATATTACTAGCTAAGAGGCTTACAGAGTTACTGCCCGAGGGTCTAAATAAAGTCTTTTATTCGGATAATGGCTCAACAGCCGTTGAGGTTGCTTTGAAGATGGCATTCCATTTTTGGCAGCATAAAGGAGAAAAAAAGCGAAGGTCGTTCGTCTGTTTTAGAAACGGCTATCACGGAGACACTCTAGGCGCAGTAAGTGTAGGCGGCATCGACCTATTCCATAAGATTTATAGGCCCCTACTTTTTAAGTCTTACAAGGCGCCTTCGCCTTACTGTTACAGATGTCCTTTGAAGCTGGACAGGTCAAAATGTGCAATGGAGTGTGCCTCAATCTTCGAACATATTGTCATGGAACACAAAGACGAGCTATGTGGCGTCATTATAGAACCTTACGTTCAAGGAGCGGGGGGCATAATAGTCCAGCCGGAGGGTTTTCTGTCAAGGGTTTGGAAGGTGACCAAGGAAAACGACCTTCTCTTTATCGCCGATGAAGTTGCGACAGGATTTGGTAGAACAGGAACACTTTTTGCCTGTGAGAGAGAAGGTGTAAGGCCTGATATTATTTGTCTTGCTAAGGGCATCACAGGAGGTTATCTCCCTCTTGCCGCAACCGTTACAACTGATGAGATATACGAGGCCTTCCTTGGTAGTTATGAAGAATTCAAAACGTTCTTTCACGGCCATACGTACACTGGAAATCCCATAGCCTGTAACCTCGGATTGGCAAATCTAGAACTTTTCGAAAAAGAGAATCTCTTGGAAAAAATCAGAGCCAAAATAGAATTCGCAAGAGGAGAACTAGGGCGGTTTAATGAATTGGCACATGTTGGCGATGTAAGACAGGGTGGAATGATGATAGGAATCGAGCTTGTTCAGACAAAAAAAGACAAAAAATCGTATCCGCCGGAAAGAAAGATGGGGCAAAAGGTTATTCTAAAAGCAAGAGAAATGGGCCTTATAATTAGACCACTTGGAGATGTGGTAGTTATTATGCCTCCCTTAGCGATAGATGAGGAAACGCTAAAAAAAATATTCGACATAGTCTTCGAAAGTATTTATGAGGTTACCGAAAAGGAGGGGTGATAGTTTTGAAGATCGGCAAAATCTTCCTAAAGAACTTAAGAATATTTATAAGTCTAGCAGTGATCTTAAGCCTTTTTCTTTCTGGAATAGCTCAGAAATGTGAGGCAACGGATGTAAAAGAAGGACCAACCGGTGAAAGCATCCTATTTGACCTTTTGGTATTGAGACCTGCTGGCATAACGGCGTGTGCTCTTGGTATTTTGGCATCGATCCTTTCTATCCCTTTTAGTTTGGGAACCCAGGATACGGAATACATTGGAAAGAAGCTAATTCACGAACCATTTGAGTACACATTTTTAAGGCCCCTGGGCCAGATAGAACCTATAATAGATAAATAATGGGGGGAAATCATGAAAAAAGCGTTAATTTCCACCATCTTCGTAATTTTTTGCCTTTTTGTTGGAGTTTCGGGTTTAGAAGCAAAACTTGTCGTCAAATACGGACACGTCGCTCCGCCAGTTCATGGACAGCACCAGGGAACCTTGGCTTTTGCGAAATACGTAAACGAAAAGACGAACGGTGAGGTGGAAGTTCAAGTCTTCCCGCTTGGACAACTGGGCGGAGAAAGATCGATGACGGAACAGGTTCAGGCAGGAACGCTCCATATGACTTCTGTAACCGCTGGGGTCTTGTCGAATTATGTGCCCGAAGTTGCCATAATAGAACTTCCTTTCATATTCCCGACGAGGGAAGTCGCCTACAAGGTCCTGGATGATAAGGAAGTAAAGGAGAGACTTGCAAAATACTGTGATCAGAAAGGTTTTGTTTTTATTGGTTACACGGAAAACGAGTTCAGGGATATTACTAACTCAAAAAGGCCCATAAAGAGACCATCCGATCTCAAGGGACTCAAAATTAGGGTTATCGAAAGCCCGCTCCACATAGAAACATTCAAGGCACTCGGTGCAAATCCAACACCAATGCCTTTCCCCGAGGTGTATAACGCGCTACAGCAGAGAATAATCGACGGTCAGGATAACCCGCTTTATACATCGATCCTCATGAAGTTTACTGAAGTAAACAAGTATGCAACGATAACAAACCATATACTTACGGAGTGCTTGACGGTTGTAAACAAAGCTTTTTGGAATACCCTTACCCCTGATCAGCAAAGGATTTTCAAAGAGGCTGCAGACGTGCAGATAAAGGTGAATAGGGAAGTAAACGCAAAACACAGGGAAGAGGCTGTCGAGAAGGCAAAGGCTCAGAATGTTGAAGTCTACGTCCTAAGCGAAAAGGAAAGGAACGAATTTAAAAAAGCGGTAAAACCTGTTCACGAAAAGTTTAGGACCGTTGTAGGTCCTGAGTGGTACGACTTTTTCGTGAAAAAGATAGAATACTACTCAAAGCGCAGATGAAAAGGGTGTAGCCCTTTTCTTCTCGTAGCATGGGAATTATAAGGAAACTTCAAGCAATCGAGGAAGGCGTCATCGCTTTTCTCATTCTCTTTCTTGCCTTTATTACTTTTTTAGAAACCGTTTTTAGGTACACCATCTCTTTTACCTTCATGTGGTTTAACGAGTTTGCGAACTATACCTTGATATTTATGACTTTTCTCGGGGCTTCACTGGGAGTCAAATACGGAACCCATTTTTCGATGGAAGCCCTAACCGAAAGTCTACCAGATCGGACGGGCCATCTTCTAAAATTGCTTGCCTATATTGTTTCGTCCTTCATATGCTCAGTTTTTGTTTATTACGGACTAACCCATGTTATTCATCTCAAAAAATTCGGGGTCAAAAGTTCTGCCATGCAAATACCGATGTTTCTGCCTTACTTTTCCATCCCAGTCTTTTCTGCCATCATGGCACTTAGATTCTTTTTCCTGTCTGTAAGTCACTTCATCTCATTTTTAAGAAAAGAACCATTAAAGAAATTGACGCGGGAAAGCTAAATGGATTTGAGCATAATACTTCTCTGTTTCTCTCTCTTTCTCGTACTTAGTGTTCCGATAGCGCTTGTTTTAGCGTCAACGACAGCAATCTACCTTGCTTTCCTAACGAAGACCCCTCTCACCTCACTTATTCAGCAACTTTTCAACGGCCTTGACAATTTTGTACTCATTGCGGTTCCCCTCTTCATACTTTCTGGAAATGTAATGGGAGAAGGAAAATTAGCTGAAAAACTCGTTTCAATCATGAATCTTGTGGTGGGAAGATTTACAGGTGGGCTAGCTATTGCTTCAGTACTTTCGTGTGTATTTTTTGCCGCTATCTCCGGTTCCTCTCCGGCAACCGTTATCGCGATAGGTAGCATAATGATGCCGGCCCTGATTAAGGCTGGCTACGACGAAAAATTTTCAATAGGGCTTTTAACATCCGCAGGATCGTTGGGAATTCTAATACCTCCCAGTATACCTATGATACTTTATGCTCTAGTTATGCATGTTTCGGTTGCCGAGATCTTCCTTGCGGGGTTCCTTCCTGGTTTTTTTATCGGCACCTGCCTTATGGTTTACTCATACATCCTATCTAGAATCAACGGGTGGGGAACTCAAAAAAATTACAGTTTAAATGAGGCAAAAAGGATATTAAAAGAGGGAATTTGGGCACTTCTCC
Source organism: Thermodesulfobacteriota bacterium (assembly GCA_025062045.1). Lineage (NCBI taxonomy): Bacteria > Pseudomonadati > Thermodesulfobacteriota > Thermodesulfobacteriota bacterium. The sequence goes on along the minus strand of JANXAF010000006.1, from coordinate 59,478 downwards.
TTCCCTTTCTCGTACTTGGCGGGATTTACGGAGGTGTCTTTACACCCACTGAAGCAGCGGCCGTCTCCGCTATCTATGCCATATTTGTTGAAATGTTTATATATAAGGAGCTTACATTTGGAAAGATAGTAAAGATAGCAAAAAACTCTGCCATCCTTTCTGGTTGCCTTCTCTTTATTCTCTCATGCGCAATGACCTTCGTTTGGCTTTTAACGATTGAGCAGATACCCCAGAGGCTTGCAGAGCTCATAGTTTCGTACATTCAAGCCAAGTGGCTTTTCCTTTTGGCGATAAATGCACTTCTAATCGTGATCGGCAGTTTCATGGATATAGTGACAGCAGTGATCGTTATTTCCCCGATCCTTTTGGAGACTTTAAAGGCGTTCAATATAGACCCGGTCCATTTCGGCATAGTGATGATAGTAAACATAGAGTGCGGATTTCTGACACCTCCTTTTGGGCTAAACTTATTCGTATCGATGGCGATCATGAAAAAAAGCCTTGTGGAAGTATCGAAAATGGTATTTCCCTACCTTCTCATCTTCATAGGGTGCCTTTTCGTCATGACCTACATTCCTCAAATATCGCTTCTACTTCCAGAGGTATTTATGAGAAAGTGATCTAAAAGCAACTGTGATAAAAAGTGCAAAAGCGACGAGAGCTATGAACCAGTCCCCATACTTCACATAGAACGTCTCTCCTTTCCTTAGAGAAATTTTGGATGTAAGGATCTCCTCCGTGAACAAAGAAGTCTTAGATATGACTCTTCCTTTGGGATCTATTACCGCGCTTATCCCTGTATTTGCGGATCTTACTACGAACCTATCTGTTTCAATGGCTCGAAAAATGTAAAAAGCAAAATGCTGGTAGGGAGCAGAGCTTCTGTCGTACCAGGCATCGTTAGTTAGGTTTATAAGGATTTCGGCTCCCTCGATCACAGTCTTTCTCGATATCTGGGGAAAGATCCCTTCGTAACAGATAAGAACGCCGATTCTGCCAAATCCAGGTAACAGTAGGGGCTCGTGGCTCTTTCCTGGGCTAAAATCCTCGCCTGCTACGCTAATTTTCTCAAGGAAAGGAAAGTATTCTATAAGGGGTGTATATTCTCCGAATGGTACCAAATGGACTTTCCTGTAAATACCGATGACTTTTCCATAGGAATCGAAAAGAAAAGCTGAGTTGTAAAGTTTTTTCGTCTCATCCCTTGAGAGGGCTCCCACAAGGAGGGGAACGTTAAGGATTCGCACAAACTTCGAAAACTCGTCTACCATCAAACCTCCTTCCTCAAGGGTAAAAGGCAGTGCTGTCTCGGGCCAGACTATAAGGTTACTTTCTTGCGGTACACCCAACGTTATCGATATATGTTTTTTTAAAGTTTCCAATTTATACTCATCAGTCCATTTAACATCTTGACGTATGGATGCCTGAATTACCGAAACAATTTTTGTGCTTTTCATTTCTTCATCCGAAATTAGCCTTATAAGACCATAAAAAATCGTAACGACAACGAGCATAGTAACAAAGACAGAAAAAAAGAACTCCGCCTTGGATTTTAAATTTCTAGTCAAAAGTAGAAAGAGCAGGCAGTTAATCGATACTATGACATAAGAAACGTAGTAAGGACCCGCAAAGGAGCATATTTGAATAAAGGGAAGAAAATTGTATTGAGAGTAGGCCAAAAGCGACCACGGAAAACCAGTGAGCATATAGGTCCTCAAATACTCTAAAAGTGTCCAGAAAAAAGGTGCAGAAAAATAAACAGGTATTCGGAGTACTGACTCCGTGAGGCTTGATATGTAGGTAAACGCACCAACATACAAAGCCAGATAGGTTGAGAGTAGAAGCATACAGGCCATACTCGATAGAAGATTTATTCCACCGTACTTTGTCATTGCAATCACGACCCAATAGAGGAGCCCAATGTAGGCAACGATTCCAGATTTGAGACCGAAAAAAAAATCAGCTTTCGACCCGTCCCGTCTCATTGAGTAAAAAAGGGGAACGAGACAAAAATAAGCAAGAAAGAAAAAAGGAAAAGGCGGTTGTGAAAGGACCATCAAAAGTCCGGAAGAAAAAGGGAAAAGAAAATCAGGACTTAAACTTCGATTTCTCAGAATCCGGAATTTGTCCATAGATTGATGTTGATTTTAAAAGATTCATAAGCTTTTTCTCCATATACCTCATCCTTCGCCTTTCTCTTTCGCTCTCTTCATGGTCGTAACCGATTATGTGCAAAATGCCGTGAATTATAAGTTCAAAAAGTCGCTGATAGAAGGGAATGTTTGCGCCTTCTGCCTCTTTGGCAGCTCTCTCTAGAGAGATTATTATGTCTCCCATAATATTCTGAGTGAAAAGCAAATCTTCTTGTTTGAGATACGAAAAAGAAATGACGTTTGTTGGCCGATCCCTCTTTAGGAACCTTCTATTGAATTCTTTTATACCCTCGTCATCCGTAAAAAGAATGTTAAGTGTCTTATCGCTAAGTCCTAAAAAGGCTAATAACTCTTCCGTTACCCTTCTTATTAGCCTTTTGTCCGTTTTTAGTCTTTTCTGCCTGTCTTGCAGTACCACTGGCATAGTCTTTCCTGTCCGGATATTCAATACGGTGGTGGAACATGGCTGTAAGAATGTTTGTGAAGCTTTTTTGTATCGCGTGGAGATCCTTAAGAGTCAATTCACACTCATCGAGCTGCCCGTCCAGGAATATCTCCTCTATTATCTTTTGGACGTGCGACTCTATCCTTTTAGGCGTTGGATCTTCCAAAACCCTACTCGATGCCTCAACCTGGTCGGCAAGCATCACTATCCCAGCCTCCTTTGTCTGGGGCTTTGGTCCGGGATATCGAAAGTCTTTTTCTTCTACGATCTGTATCGAAGGATCTTCCCGTTCTTTAGCCCTGTTGTAGAAAAAGGCGCATAAGCTTTTACCGTGATGCTGATGAATTATGTCCCGTATCTTTTTTCCAAGCTTATACTTTTCTGCAAGTTCGACACCTTCTTTAACGTGGGATAAGATGATAAGGGCGCTCATGTTCGGGGTCAGATTTTTATGCGCATCCTCAAAACCTTTTCTATTTTCGACGTAGTAGTGGGGCATCTTTAACTTTCCTATATCGTGGTAATAAGCTCCAACCCTAGCAAGTAGAGGATGGGCACCGATACTTTCCGCAGCTGCTTTACAGAGGTTTCCCACTATTATGCTGTGATGATACGTCCCTGGAGCATTCACCATCATCTGTTCGAGGAGGGGATGTTCGAGATTTGCAAGCTCCAGGAGCTTTATGTCTGTTGTGTAATCGAAGAGGTTCTCTATGATAGGTAGAAGACCGAGGGCTAAGAAACTGCTCACTATGCCGGATAAGAAGACAAAACCTATCCTGTAAATTATATTTTCAGTGCCGACTCCAGTGATACCCGCAAAGAGAAGGACAAAGAGATTTGCGATGATAGAAGAATAAAGACCTGCCTTTAAAATCGTGTTTCTGCTTTCACACTGTCTTGAGAAATAGCTTGCAAGAATGGATGAGACTAATACATGGACGGAAAAGTGGAACTCGTAGGTCATAAGGATAGTTATGGCCGTAAGTATGGACGAAAAGACAAAAGCCGCTTCTGAAAATAGGGCTATCCTTAAGAGCATCCCATAGAGGAATACAGGTGCGAAGTAAAGAAGATCCGTTTTAAATCGAGGTGAAATAGAATCTGAGAGTGCCCAAACGGCTTTTATGGTGGAAAGCACAAAGAGTGTGAGAGATAAAGCAAAGATGAGGTCTTTTTCAGTGATCTGGTACTTTTTTATGTTCTTTTCTGCAAATTCGTGGATAATGGTTGTGAAAAAAAAGACAAAAAGAAGGAAGAATAAAGGTTTTAACAAAGTCCTTGGCCGTTCTTTTTCTTTGCTTCTTAAGGCATTCAGTTTCTTTAAATGTTCCGTGCTTACCCTTTCCCCCTCCCTTATGACCATCTCGTCCTTTTTTAGGGTCAGCGAAAGTTCGGGAACGTATGTCTCCTGTTTTGCTTTTATGTTTTTTTTGGCGATATCACCCTCCTTATACTCCGGAACTGAGAGAGGAATCTCCGCCGTAAATAGGAGGGCTGCAAAAAGGGAAAATACGAAAAAGATGAGAATCTTTTTTATTAAAACGGACGAGGGAGGCCTATCCTTTCCGTTCTGAGCGTTCATTACTGCTATTCGCCTTCCTTTTCTCGTACGCCTTGATTATTTTCCTTACAAGCGGATGTCTTACAACGTCTCTTTCGGTAAAGTAAACGAAGCGTATTCCTTTTATCCCTTTAAGTATCGTTTGAATCTCAACCAGACCGCTTAGTTTTTTGTCGGGAAGATCTATCTGAGTAACGTCTCCGGTTATAACTGTCTTAGAAGAGAAACCGAGCCTTGTAAGAAACATCTTCATCTGGTCGGAGAGGGTGTTCTGAGCCTCATCGAGAATTATGAATGCGTCATTTAAAGTTCTTCCGCGCATAAAGGCCAAAGGAGCGATTTCTATGACCCCCTTTTCTATAAGTCTCGACGCTCTTTCGAACTCAACCATGTCGTATAAGGCGTCGTAGAGGGGGCGCAAGTAAGGGTTAACCTTATCGTACATGGTCCCGGGTAAGAAACCGAGTTTTTCTCCGGCCTCAATTGCCGGTCTTGTAAGTACAATCTTGGATACCTCTTTTCCGAAGTAAAAGTTGAGTGCCATGGCCATGGCAAGATAAGTCTTTCCAGTACCAGCAGGACCTATAGCTATTACTATGTCGTGTTTTTTTATGGCATCGATGTACTCCCTTTGGTTCTTAGACCTCGGCGTTATAATCTTCCTTGTGGGCTGGATAATTATCTGATCTTCAGCAAGCCCATATCTCGTTCCCGTTACAGTATAGACAACCTCATCTATATCGTCCAAACTGACATGATACCCTTTTTTCACCCTCTCGTGTAGCTCTTTAAGCACTATGTTTGTAGTCTCAACGTCCTTTTTGTTTCCTGTGATTGTTAAGTAATTTCCACGGACATTCGCCTTTATGTTGAAATGCTTACGGAGGTACTTTATGTTTTCATCGCGGGGACCAAAGAGATTACGGGCAGTATCTATATCTTCAAAAGAGATCCTCAGGAAACCTTCCTCAATCGTGCCGTCCAATAAACCTTTTATCCTCCCTCGACTGCGATATTATTTATACCATAAACGGGTAACCGAATGCCAATTCCAAAAATCTTGTTAAACCTCCAGGCGTTATTTAAAATAATGCTATGCAAAAGATTCTCATAATTGACGACGAAAAAGACATACTTGAAAGTCTTTCCTCGATATTAGAGGATGAGGGCTTTTCAGTTTTAAAAGCGGAGGACGGAAAGAAAGGGATTGCCGTTTATGAAAGGGAAAATCCAGATCTCGTGATACTGGATATTTGGATGCCGGAGATGGATGGGATAGAGGTGCTAAAGAGGATTAAGAGGGTAAATAAGGAAGCTAAGGTTGTCGTTATATCCGGGCACGGTAATATCTCAACAGCCGTAGAGGCTGTTAAGAAAGGAGCGATAGACTTCCTCGAAAAGCCTTTATCCTTGGAAAAAGTGCTTGAGGTTATAGGGAGGTGTCTTAGCGATTCAAAGGAGACTCCGCTTAAGGAAACGTCCTTCGAAATGAAGTCCATCCTTACAGGCGAAAGAACCTTCATTCAAAAGACAATAGGCAAAAGCATAGTGCTTTACGGTCACGGTTTACACACAGGAGTGAAAACCGGGATGATTCTTCTTCCCATGCCTGAAAACACAGGCATAATATTTGAACATGTGCCAGATGGGGAGAGGATACCTGCCTTTATCGATCACGTATACTCTATCGGTTACGCTTCTTCTCTTAAAGGAAGAAACTGTATAGTAAGGACCATAGAACATCTCATGGCGAGCTGTCATATGTTCGGCATTACAAACCTATTAGTTAAGGTTTCCGAAGAGGTCCCTATTCTTGATGGTTCTGCTGCTCAAATATGCGAAAAGTTTCAGGAAGCTGGGATTGTAGAACAATCCGCCCATGTAGAACCGATAGTAGTAAAGGAACCTTTCGTACTCGATAACTTGCCGCAAAGGAAATACCTATCGATAGAGCCGTCCGATGAACTTATTGTAGATTTTACCATCGAGAGCCGTCCCCCTATAAACTATCAGAATTACGTCTTCAAAGGGGGGCTTGACGAATTCGTAAAAGAGATAGCACCGTCAAGGACTTACGGTTTTCTAAGTGACTTTGAGATGCTTTCGAGGATGGGTTTTGGGGAGGGAGGAAGGATAAACAACGTGATCCTTTTAGATGGAGAAAAGGTCATAAATACTAAGCTAAGATACGAGGATGAATTTGTAAGGCACAAAATCCTCGATCTACTAGGTGACCTTTACCTTCTCAATAGACCAGTCATAGGAAAAATAACGGCAAGACACACCGGACACTTAGAAAACATAGCTTTAGTCAAGGAGCTAAAGAGAATTTACGGATTATAAAATCGAGAACCCTTTCTACGTCATCTGGTCCAAAAACCGGAAGATCGGTATCGAGTTTCTCTTTAGCCACAACTGCCAAAATATAGGGATCTTCTTTAAAGAGGGCTCCTTCCTTTTCGGAGTAAACCTCTATCTTTGGAAATTTCGAACCTTTGAAACCCTCCGCAAGAACGATATCCACATCACCTAAAAAATCATCGACGATTTTTTCGAGGGAAAGTTCTCGTTCCGTCTTTTTTGTGACTAAAAGAAACTTATCGGAGACTAAAAGTACCGGATCAGCTCCTGCATTTGCAAGCCTTTGGGTGTCTTTATCTTCGTTCTCTAACGAGTGATGCGTATGCTTGACCGCTCCCACTTTTAGGCCTTTCTCTTTTGCGGCTCGAATTAGTTTTTCTAGAAACGTAGTTTTTCCACTCTTTGACCAACCAACGATGGCAAGGATTGGGATAGTCCGATTAGGCATTCTCGGGGTATTTAAGGAAGTAAAAACAGAAAGCTGCAACCACAAGTGCGTGATTTATTGTTCCTTTCATTATGAGTTGAGGTATGTCTTTTAAGGGCACAAGGACTACTTCTATGTCCTCATTGGGGTCCAAATTCTTTTTGCCAACCTCTTTCACGTTTTTTACGAGAAACGTACTACACTCATTGTCAAATAAGGCAGGATTTGGGTTAACAGAGCCAAGAAATTCGACATAGTCTCCCGAATAACCAGTCTCCTCCAGTAACTCTCTTTTTGCCGCTTCTTCAGGAGTTTCGTTATCCACAAGTCCTCCGGGAATCTCTAAGCAGAAGCTTTGAGATCCAAACCTAAACTGCCTTATCATTACAACCTTTCTGTCTTCTGTGAGTGGGATTACGTTGACCCAGGGGGGAGTGTGGATTGTGTAAAATTGAGAGACCTTTCCTGTCCTGGGGCATAAGGCATTCTGTACACCTACTTTGAAGATTTTGAAGTCGGAAGCCATGTAAGAGTCTAAAATTTCCCATTCTCTTAGCATATCTTAAGATCTCCAATAAAAATTGTGCCTGGGACGAGAGTCGAACTCGTACAGAGCAACGGGGCTCCGAGGGATTTTAAGTCCCTTGCGTCTACCAGTTCCGCCACCCAGGCACTTAAGGAGTTATTTATAACAATTTCAGCGGCCTGTCAAATTATCCAAGGCTGAGATCTAGAATCATCATAAGTAGAAATCCTGTCATAAAGCCAAGAGTCGGTATATCTGTATTTCCGCCACTTTGGGACTCTGGTATAAGGTCCTCAATGACCACATAAATCATTGTTCCTGCGGCAAAGCCCATAACGTAGGGAAGGGCAGAAGAGAAAAAAGATGTCGCAATTGCTCCAATTAGAGCAAAGACCGGTTCCACCGCACCTGAAAACTGTCCGTAAAGAAAGGATCGAAAATTGGAAAGCCCGCTTTTTCTTAAAGGAAATGTAACTGCCATCCCTTCGGGCAAATTCTGTAGTCCAATTCCAAACGCCAAGGCGTAAGGAGAATAATGACTTAGATTTGAAGGATCCAGGAAGGATGCGGCGTAGGAAACACCTATCGCTAGACCCTCGGGAATATTGTGGAGAGTCATGGCAAGAAAGAGCAAGGTATACTTTTTTAGATCGACTCTCAATCCTTCATAGGAACCTTCTTTGAAATACGGATGGATATGGGGTAAAAAATAATCGACGATTCTCAAAAAGAAAACCCCTATTACGAATCCCAAAGAGACAGGAAGCCACTTGAACTCATGGAAAGTCTCACTCATCTCAAGAGCAGGGAGGATGAGGGACCAGAAACTAGCAGAAGTCATAACACCAGCTGCAAATCCGAGCGTAAGATAGTTTAGTTTAGTCGGCGCACTTTTAAACAAAAAAACAGTCGATGCACCAAGTGCCGTAAGAGCCCATGTCATAACACCAGCTAAAAAGGCGGGAACTACAGGTCCATATTCCATTTTAAAGACATTTATCGGTTAAAGTCTTTTTATGGCCTCGTTTGCCGCAATTAGAATTGGGTCCCAGACGGTCGCAAAAGGCGGAGCATACCCCAGGTCAATTGAGGCCACATCATGAACAGTCATGCGATTATGTATACAGCTTGCTAATGTGTCTATCCGTAGTGCGACACCTTCTTCTCCTACCATCTGCGCACCAAGAAGAAGTCCTGTTTTCTTATCGACTATGTAAGTTATTCTGATGGTCTTTCCCGCGGGGTAAGCTCTGCTTCTCGAGCTTCCAGTTATTGTAACTTTTATGAAATCGATCCCCTCTCTTTGGGCCTCAATTGATGATATTCCAGTCCTTGCCACTTCAAGTTCAAACACTTTGGTCATGGCTGTACCTAAAACTCCCTTAAAAAGGCTTCTTTTTCCTGATGCATTTTCACCGGCTATCCTTCCTTGCCTATTTGCTGTCGTTCCAAGAGGGATGTACACTTTCTTCCCTGTTACCAAATGGAAAGATTCGGCGCAGTCACCCGCAGCGAATACGTTTTCGATATTGGTTCTTGTGTTTTCATCGACAGCTATAGCGTTGGCCGTCCCGAGTGTTATACCAGCCCTTAGGGCTATTTCGGAATTGGGCTTGACCCCTATGGCAAGAATGACCATATCCGTCAGAATCTCCTCGGCATCAGTGATGACGCTGGTTACTCTTTTATTCATAGTTCCAAAACCAAAAAGGCTGGTGTTCTTAAGAATGCGCACGTTATGCTTTTTAAGAATCTCCTCAACAGATTGAGTTATCTCTTCCTCCATTGTGCCCAAAATTCTGTCCATCTTTTCGACGATCGTAACATTGATCCCCCTTTTCCTTAAACTTTCAGACATCTCAATCCCAATATAGCCTCCGCCCACAATCACCGCATCTTTTGGCCTTGTTTTTTCTATAAACTCTTTTATCATAAGCCCGTCTTTGAGCGTTCTGATCGTAAATATGCCCTCTGAATCTATTCCAGGCACATCCGGTCTTATTGGCGAGGCACCTAGAGCGAGCACAAGGGTGTCGAAACCGTACTCTTCCTCTTTTCCGTCGTTGTGATCTTTAACCGAGACTTTACCTTTTTCCACATCTATATCTATGACCTCCTTGTGAAGTAGGACCTTAATACCCCTTTCTTTTTCGGCTACATCTGGAGTTAGGACTATGAGCTGTTCGAAATCCTTTACGTCCCCAGAGATAAAGTAGGGAAGGCTACAAGTGGCATAAGAAATATAGCCATCCTTCTCTAAAACGATAACCTCCGCACTTTTGTTTATCCTTTTTGCTGCGGAAGCCGCACTCATTCCTGCGGCATTTCCGCCCACAACGATAATTCTTTGGCTCCTTTCCATACTATCCTCCATAAGTCTTGCAGTGTAAAAGATATTATGCCAAATTTCTTGTGAGCACAAAACAATTTTAATCCGGGACTTTTAAACTTTCTGAGAAAAGATTATCAGGGAGCTTACGTGGTCCCAGTATTTCCAAACTTCAAGGAGATAACAATAGATGATAGAGTTCACATTGAGAGGATAATCAGGGCCTATAGGCCCACAACATCAGAATGGACATTCACGAACCTCTTTATGTGGAGAAAATACTATGGACTTAGGTGGGCGGTAGTCGATGAGACCCTTTTTTGCGTTTGTGAGGCGGATCCTAAAAGAGTCTATGGCTTCCAGCCTATCGGTGTAAGAGATAGAAAGACCTTGTTTGCCTTCATTGAATGGCTAAAACGAAAAACTTCGTCGAAGAAAGCGATAATAGAAAGGGCCGATATGAGATTCGTGAAAGAGATTCTCGGGACTCAAAATGTTTCGGTGTTTCCTCAAAGGGACCACTTCGATTACGTTTATTCGAGGGACGATTTAGCCTATCTCAGAGGGAAAAGGTACCGAATCCCAAGAAACCATATAAATAGGCTTTTGAGGATTTACCCTCTCGAATTCCAGATTCTGGAAAGGGATCACATGGAAGGCTGTATCGAAGTACACAGAAGGTGGGTAGAAAAGAAAAAAGACCCAAAAGACAAAAGCCTTGTTGCGGAGTTTGAGGCCGTCTGCGAGCTCTTTGACAATTATGAGAAATTGAATCTAATTGGAGGAGTAATTTTACTCGGAAAAAAGGTAGTTGCTTTTTCCATAGGCGAGATGTTAAACGACACGACCATGGTCGTCCATGTTGAAAAAGCAGACCCTGAATACCCGGGTCTTTTCAGTCTCATAAATCAGAAGTTCAGTGAAATTTGCGCAAAAGACGCAATTTACATCAATAGAGAGCAGGATCTTGGTATACCGGGACTACGAAGGGCAAAGATCTCTTACCACCCCCACCACTTGGAAGAAAAATTTCGAATTGAGATAGAATGAAACCGAGGCTTGTAAGATAAAAATGGCATATGTTATAAAAATGATGGTGGAGAGATGTCCGAGCGGCCGAAGGAGCACGACTGGAAATCGTGTGTTCCGCTAAAAAGCGGAACCGAGGGTTCAAATCCCTCTCTCTCCGCCAGAAGTGCTGACTTGCTTTTTCCTTTCGTAGATGGTTTGTATTTCAGAAAAGATCTTCTCTGCCCACTTTATCTACAAGAGGACTGATTCCTTCCCTTGAATAGAGTTTAAACAGAAAAATTTTGGAGAGTTTCTTTCAGATGAAGGTTCAAAGATCCTTAAGGTTGCCAGTTATTACTAATCCATGCCTTGTGCCAATTGTATCGAGGTACCGGCACACTCAAATGTGTGGTGCTACATAAGTTCAGTTTTCTTTTCTGACTGATGGAACGATAAGAAACTGAGACCTGCTAGATACTTGGAGATAGATCTTCCTGTGGGAAAATTTTTGAAAAGTTCTACGGGGTACAAGTTGCTTCCTGGGTAGCTCATTTTGGAGTAAAAAAGCGAACCATCTGAGTATTGATAGAGGGGAAAAGTTTTTCTATCGATTTTCGCTTTCTCTAACTTGGTGAATGATGGGGGTTAAATCTCAAGGAAAGACCGAAAGATTGAAACGTTAAAGAAGGGAAGTTGGTGAAGGAGAAAGATCGTTAATTTTCTTTTGGGATACGAGCACGGACTAAAAAATGGATTAGCAGAAATCAGAATCTGGAAAAATTTTGCTGAGAGGAAGGCTTGAAATATGAGAATAGCTCGAGGACGGATCTTTCATAAAAAATGGTACGACGATAAGTCCTATGGATCAGATGGTTCAATACGATACACTCTAGGCACCCATGAAATGAGATTTGGATTCGACTACACTAGATTCAAAGACGACGGAGCCAAGCGGCTCCACAAAGACACTAGAGGACCTCTCAGGGAACCGAACTACGTAAACTCCGAAACCTTTGGTCTTTATGTCGTAGATGAGATTCAAATAACTCCCAAATTAATGATAAGTCCGGCCATACGATACGTAAGTTACGATGGAAATGCAGGGCCTTCCGGAAAAAAAGAAAGGATAAAGGATATAGAGATGGAAGGTCTTTCCCCATCGGTTAGACTTACTTACAGTCTTACACCTAGATCCCTTCTTTACCTTACTGTGGCGCAGGTTCTAAGGGTCCCTACCCCGCCCGAACATTACTGGCATTTTTCTCCCGATGCTGGAGTTTATACTGGAGATCTCCCACTTAAAAAGGAGCACGGATTTTTAATTCAGGCAGGATGGAAGAGTCAGCTACCCTCTAAAACCTCAGTGGAGGTGCATCCATATTACTACAGGGTTAAAAACTACATCCACTTCGATCTCATAAACTACGTTTCTTACAACATCCCGAAAGCTACTCTTTATGGTTGTGAGATTGAGGTTGCACAAGAGTTCAAAAAAGGATTTTCAGCCTTTGGGAACTATAGTTTTCAGAGAAGTCATACAGAGGACGACCCTTTAACGCGAAAATTCCTGGATCCTAGGGATAGGGACTTTGACGAGATCCCAACTCTACCCTAACACAAACTCAACCTAGGATTGCAGTACAAGGGTGAAAAAGGTGAAAGAATAAGGCTCTATGGAAGGCTTGTCTCTTCCCAAAAGGTCATATACAACAATAATACTATTCCTAATCCTAATCTTAGAGTAAGAACTCAAGGTTCATACTTTACACTCGATTTGGAAGCGAGTTTTCCTCTGACCAGAAATATACAATTTTGGGCTACTTGCATAACGTTTTTAACGAAAAGTACCAAGAGAGGTTTGGATATCCTGCAGCGGGAAGGAACTGGGGCATTGGACTTAGAGGGAACTTTTGATGAAAAGGGTAACTCTCTTTGGGCTTATATGTCTTTGTATTCTCCCATCTATAACTGAGGGAAAAAGTGCTTATGAGATCCTATGTGCACTAGATTCTGAGCCCATAACGATTAACCCCTTCTTCCTTACGGATCTTAACTCTCACATGATTTCCAATCTCATTTATAGAGGGCTTACCTCCATAGATAACTCGGGCCAACCAGTCCCGGAGCTTGCCTACTCATGGGAGGTAAAGGACAAAGGAAGGATGGTAATATTCAGGCTAAAGGATAACGTTTACTGGCACGATGGAAAAAGATTTAGCTCAGAGGATGTGATTTTCACCTACGAACTTTTGAGTTCTTTACAAGTTCCATCTCCAAAAAAGGGTTCGCTTGGTCCAGTAAAAGAAATAAGAGCTCAAGATCCCAAAACAGTGATTGTCACGTATTATGAGCCCTTCGGTTCTGCTTTCAAAAGCTGGACAATCGGTATTTTGCCCAAGCACTTAAAAGATAGCGTTCTTCATCATGCTTCAGATAGGACTCCGATAGGTACAGGCCCTTATAGACTCGTAAAATGGCGAAGGGGCGAGTTTATGGAGTTTGAGAGTTTTTCAAGGTTTTACGGAAAACTACCTAACATTAAAAAAATAAAGCTCAAGTTTATTCCGGATCCAGCGATCCGCTATTTAGAGTTAAAAACAGGAAGACTTCATGCGGCGGAAGTACCTCTGTCTTTTGCTTTAGATAATCCGAAAGAAAACCTGAACAAATACCAGTTTGAATCGTTCCGCTACACTTGCCTAGGCTTTAACTTATCGAACCCACTTTTTGCTAACGAGAAATTCAGAAAGGCAATAGCTTACGCTATAAACAAAGAGGAAATTATAAGCGTGGTCCTCTTAGGGAAGGGCAGGATCTCTTTGGGGCCTTATCCGAGGAATGTATGGTATTACGACGATAGTGTCAAACCTATCCCTTACGATCCAGAAACCGCAAAGAAGATTTTTAAAACGATGAACTTAGAAAAGGTGGAATTCAGTATTTCTGTAAACGTAGAAAATAAGGAGGCTCAAAGGGTTGCAGAGCTAATTGTGGAACAACTAAAAAAGATTGGAGTAAGAGTAAAAATAAGGTTATTCGATTGGCAGACCTTAAGGCACGGAATGCTTGAAGAAAAGGAGTTCGATTCGGTGATCCTCTCGAGAGCCTATCTCTGGGACCCTGATATTTTCGATCTCTGGCATTCATCAAAAGCTACAAAAGGTGGCTGGAACCTTTTTTCATTCAGGGACAGGGAGGTCGATAAACTCTTGGAAGAAGGACGAAGAACCTTTGACAGGTCAAAAAGAGCCCAAATCTACAAAAAAGTCCAAAGACTCCTATACGAAAAGCAGGCCTGCCTTTTCCTCTATGAAACCCCTCTTCTCTTTTTAGCCAGTAAAAAACTAAAAGGAATCGAACCTAGTCCCCACGGATTTTTACATGGAATCGAGAATTGGAGAATCCAAGATTAGATTTGACTCTCTCTCTTTACGATTGCGGTTAACATAGACCCGAAAAAGAACCTTTTTAAGGTATATCCTTTCGGTAAAGCCTTTTAACTTTAAAATCGGATCTATCTTTCGCAAAAAAACCTACCTTTTTTCAGGAAGATATCCATAGATGTGTTTCGAGAGATTCAAAGGGCGATTATGCAAATACGAAAAAGACCTATTGATTGCTTTTTTATAAGCGTAGAACTAGCCATAAATTTGCTAAAAACTGGCCGATCCGAATTACAGTTATGGCATCTCCCCCAAAGAAAAGATATTGGTTTGTAACATTTATCGATTTTTAGTGTTATTAAAAAAAGACCCGCCCTGTACAGGGTCGCTTTTACTTGGTGGATTATGATTTTGATTTTTCTTGACAACCTACCTTAAGATGGATATTACTAATCTCCTAAACGTAGCAAAGGAGGAGCCCATGGGAAAAGTCAATCTCTGTGTCTTTTTTCTATTTATCTTTGGCTTTTTCGTGCCTTATGCGACTAGTCAAACGGAAGAGCGACTCGAACCGATTGTTGTGACTGCAACAAGAGTAGAGACCCCTCTCGAAATTGCACCGGGCAGTGTCCATGTTGTGACAAGAGGTGAGATCGAAATTAAGTCGCCGTTAACCATAGACGAGGTTTTGAACGAGCTTCCTGGAGTATACGTGAGGAGAGGGAAGGGTCTTATGGATACACTCTCATCAATAACGTTGAGGGGAATTCCAGACCAGAAAAGGACGCTTATCCTGATGAATGGGATACCGCTTAACAATGCCTATACGGGAAGCGTAAGAATGGGAGGATACTATCCCGAGGATCTCGAAAGGGTTGAAGTTGTCAAAGGACCTTTTTCTGCCCTCTACGGTGGATACGCTATGGGTGGGGTTGTAAACTTTATCACGAAGATGCCCGAAAAAAAGGAGCTTACGCTAAAGACTGGGTACGGATCGGCATGGAAGAAGAACGATGCAATGGAAGATTTGAGAAGATTTTACGTCTCCTATGGGGATAAGATCTTGGGTAAACTCAGCCTATTTTTAAGTTATGGCTGGCAAGGAACTGACGGTTACCCAACCGATTTGAACGTGCAGACGACTAAACCACCGGCAAACATCACAGGATATGAAGTTACGAGAACGAGGGAAGGGAGGACAGCATACATTATAGGCCACAGGGGAGATAACGAGTGGTGGGACGATAGTATCACGATCAAGGCTCAGTATGAATTTGGAAAAGACGGTAAGATAAATCTCTCTTTTGGGAGGAATAGGTATAGGTACGATTATGACGAGCCCGAAACCTTTCTTAGGGATGCGCAAGGAAACCCTGTATGGAGTTATACAGTGGGCAGGGTTACAGTAGGGGAAAACACTTTTCTTCCAGGAGGAGGAGGGGGTATTCAGAACCAGTATAGTTTAGGGTTCGAGACAAAAATTCGCGACGAATTAAAGATGAAGCTGACTCTTTCCCTTTTACAATTACCCGATAGCTGGTACGTTACAACTTCATCCCAAGCAACGAGGGCTGGTTGCGGCGCAGATCCGAAGGAGTGTGGCTACGTTTCAAACACACCTTCTACTGCTTACTTGGGTGACGTTCAGTTCAGCTTTCCCCTTTTCAAAAACCATACATTTACGTTGGGTGGTTCTTGGAGGTTGGGACATGCCAATACGAAAGAGTACTACCTAAAAGACTGGAGAGACGAAGATTCAAGAGCCGGTCTCAAATATGAATCGGAGGGGAGAGATAGGACTCTGGCTTTCTTTGTACAAGACGAAATATCAATAGGGGACAAGATCATCTTTTATGTTGGGTTCAGACAAGACTTCTGGAAGACGTACGATGGATACGCAAATGATGTCGGAAGGCTTGGGTATCCGAAGGCCTATCCAGCAAAAAGCGCATCATCGTTTAGTCCTAAGTTAGCCTTTGTGTACAAACACTCAGAATTTGCAACTTTAAGGGGATCTATCGGCAGGGCATTTAGGCCACCCACCGTGTACGAACTTTATAGAACATGGACAACTGCTGCTGGAACTACCTATGCAGGTAATCCCTATCTCGATCCGGAATATACCCTTTCTTGGGATTTAGGTCTTGAGGGGAGATTTCGAACTGGATTAAGGATTTCGCTTACTTACTTCGAGAACCATATGAAAGACCTTATTTATCGGAGGGCCGTAACTAGCCAATTTTTTGAATTTGTGAATGTGGGAAAAGCAGAATCTCGTGGCATTGAAATACAGGCGGATCAAAAACTGGGCAAGTGGATAAAAATATACGGAAACATGACATATACTGATAGTGAGATAAAAAAGAATCCGGCCAGCCCGGCTTCTCGTGGATGTAGGCTTACCTATACCCCCCATCTTACTGGAAACGTGGGTATAGACTTTGAAAAATCCCCCTGGTCTTTAAAACTTTACGGAAGATACGTAGATAAGGTCTACGCTACAGATGACAACCGGGACAGGGTTAATAACGTTTATGGATCTTACGATCCATATTTTGTCGTAGAGGGAAAAGTATCGTATGAACTAACAAAGTACGCGAAACTCAGTCTCTCAATGGATAACATCTTTAACAGAAAGTACTATTACTACTACAGGGCTCCCGGACGCTCATGGTTCACAGAATTGACACTAAAGTTTTAGCTTTTCTTTTTGCGGCATTACTTTTATTTAGCGCTCCTTCCTCTGGCAAGACAGTAACAGTCGTCGATAAACTAGGAAGGAGAGTCGAGGTTGAAGTTCCGGTGAAAAGGGCGATAATTGTAATATCATACGAACTTATTCCAGCTCTTAACATTTGGGATCAGGTCGTAGGGGTGTCGCGCTGGGCGGATGAAATCTGTAGCGTCTATAAAGCCTTTTACAGTCTGAATCCCCTACTTAGGAAGCCAGTTATTGGCACGGGTTCAGATATAAGTGTGGAGAACGTCCTAAAACTTAGACCAGATGTTTTGATAACCTGGACGGTGAACGAAAATATCATAAGTTTTATCCAGAGCAAAGGAATTAAAGTCATAGGCATATATCCGGAAAGCCTAAACGAGCTGGTAAGCGATATAAAGATGCACGGGCTTCTATTTGGAAAAGAAGAGAGGAGTGAAGAAGTCGTAAAAATAATGAACGAGTTTTTGTCCCGAATTAGCACAAGGATCAATAAAGTACCGCATCCACAGCGAAAAAAGGTTGTGCATCTTGGAAGCAGTCCTACTAGGGTTTCTGGTGGAATAGGTGTAACAAATGAGATGTTGGCACTTGCTGGCGGAATAAACGTGGCAGGCCATATAAAGCAGAGGAGTGTGGATGTTTCTATTGAGAAACTGATTGAGTGGAATCCGGATGTAATATTTATCTGGGGATCAGCGCGCTACGATAGGGAATCGATTCTTACGAATCCCCAGTGGAGAAGCATAAAGGCCGTAAGAGAAGGTAAAGTTTATAAGCTTCCTAGATGGTCCACGTGGTCACCGAGACTTGCTCCCAATGTGCTTTACATTGCGGTAAGGATCTATCCAGAACTTTTTAAAGATATTAATTTTGAAGATGTTACGGACGGATTTTACAGGGCAGTTTTTGGACTGCCGTACAAGATTATCTCAGTACACGAAAGTAATTAAGGTTGGAGCAGTCATTCTATCTCCAATCATTACTGCCATCGTGGCTATCTTTTCGGGAGCGTATAATGTCGATTATCATCTGGTGATAAAAGTAATTCTTGATGAGATCTTTTCGATCTATGGACTTGGCGATACTCCGGAAAAAACCATAATAATGGATATTAGAATGCCAAGGATTCTACTTGCGGGGATTGTGGGTTGTTCCCTCTCTTCCGCCGGTGTTTGCCTACAGGGTATATTCCGTAATCCGCTCGTAGATCCATTTATACTTGGAATATCGGCCGGAGCCGCACTTGGGTGTGCCATAACGATCGGGTTTTTTGATTTTCTACCTTTGCAGATGATGGCTTTTATTTTTGCTTTAATAGCTGTAGGGCTTGCTTATGGAATATCCAAAACCCAGGAGGATGTGCCGAGACTGGCGCTTATTCTTTCGGGTGTAGTTGTTTCTGCTTTTTTTACCGCGCTTGTATCAATCATTAAGTTCCTCGTGGACCCTCATAGGCTTCAAGCGATTGTTTTTTGGCTTATGGGAAGTTTCTCTCTGTCTGATTGGAGATCGGTATGGATTGGGTCTTGCGGCATCGTCCTCGGTGTTCTCCCTGCTTTCCTTATGAGATGGAGGTTAAACGCTATGAGCATGGGCGACGAAGAAGCTTTAGCTTTAGGTGTTAACGTAAAAAGGGAACGTTTTCTTTTTATTGCGTTATCCACATTCGCAACAGCAGTTTCTACTTCGCTATGTGGGATAATAGGATGGGTAGGGCTTATGGTTCCCCATCTCGTACGGATGCTCGTTGGACCAGACCACAGGGTGCTATTTCCACTTAGTCTCTGCCTCGGAGCCGCATTCATGATTGGAGCAGATACCGTGTCTCGGAGCATTACCGGTTTTGACATCCCCGTAGGAATAGTTACGGCTCTTACAGGCGCACCTTTCTTTGTTTACCTTATGAAGAGAGGACGTGAGGTGACTTGGGGAAAGTAACGTTGAGAGTTGAAGATGTGCATTTCAAGCACAAAAAACAAGGCGCAGAGGTGCTCAAGGGGATAAGCTTTGAAGCAGAAAGGGGCACAGTTACAGCTATCCTTGGCCCAAATGGTTCTGGAAAGACTACTCTTTTAAAATGTATATGCGGTTTGTGGAAGTGCCAAAAAGGTAGCATAACCTTTGAGGGTAAAAACGTTGATAAACTCACAGTAAAGGAAAGGGCAAAGCTATTCTCTTTCGTATTTCAAGATCACTACCCCACATTTCCCTACAGTGTTCTAGACGTCGTTCTTTTGGGCAGAACTAGCTACGTGGGGCTCTTTTCTGTTCCTAAGCATAAGGATTTTGAGATAGCTTTACAGGCGATAAAAATGGTAGGGATAGAATATTTGAAGGACGTTCCTTACACACAAATCAGCGGAGGAGAACGTCAGCTATCCTTAGTTGCCAGGGCCCTGGCTCAGGATGCACCCTGTATGCTCCTTGATGAACCCACAAGCCACCTCGATTTTAAAAACCAAATTGAGATCTTAAAACGGGTAAGAGAGCTTGCCTTGAGACAAAGCTTAACCGTCATTATGACGCTTCATGATCCAAACCTTGCCCTTCTTCTTACAGACAAGACGATAGTGATAAATTCAGGCGTAAAGATAGCGGAAGGTCCTTCCAAAGATGTTATAACTCCAGATGTTATAAGAGCTGTTTACGGAATAGAGGCTAAAGTTGTCTCAGTTGGCGAACAAAGACTCGTATACCCTAGTATATAGGAGGTACAAATGGTCAGAGTTGTCGCAGTGGTCTGGCAGAGTTACTACAATATGCTTCATAAAGCTTCCAAAAACATAAAGCTTTTTCCGGTTTCTGTGTACTCCTCACGGGTACTCGAACAAGACCCGACCTATCTAAAGAGGGTGTTAAAGGAGTTAGATGAGGCCGACATTATCTTCTGTTATAGATCGAGCGAAGCCTTTTGGGAAGAGATTGAAAAGAAAATAAAAGAAAGAAAAAAAGCTTCAAGGATCCTCTATCTCGGACATGACCCATCTTACTGGACTTTATCGAATGTGGACCCAGAGGTCATGACAAAGGCGTATACCTATTTAGTGATGAACGGTGAAAAGAATCTAACAAATATGCTTTTGTTTTTGGTTTCCAGCCTTTTTGAACTTAATGTGTCATACGAAGAACCGGAATATGTGCCCTATGAGGGACTTTATCATCCCAGGTCTCCAGTGATTTTCACCAATGTACAGGAATACCTTGAGTGGTATCGTCCAAAAATAGGTCCAACAGTCGGAATTATATTTTCGAGGTACTACTGGGTAAATAAGAACACAGAGGTGGAAGATTTACTCATAACTGAGCTGGAGAAAAGGGGATTCAACGTCATATCAGGGTTTGCATACTCAATAAAGGATGAAAGTTTGAAAACGAAAGCCACTGGAGATTTGATCTTAGAGTGGTTTATAGACGGAAACGGTCAATCCAGAATCGATCTTTTTGTAAAACTTATCTCGTTTTTCTTAGGTGCAAGTCGCGAAAAGAAAAGGGAAAGCACTGAAATCACTTCGTATGGTGTGGAAATTTTAAAAAAGTTAAATGTGCCTGTTCTTTCCCCCCTGGGATCTTACTATATGACACAGGAGGAGTGGGAAGAAAGGGAGTTAGGAATGGATGTTGCGTGGAGTGTGGCTCTTCCAGAGTTTGAGGGAGTTATAGAGCCGATTCTGATTTCTACCCAGAAAGACGAAAAAGAATTTGAAAGGAGAAAAGCACCCGTTGAGGAGAGGATAAAAAAACTTGTAGACAGAATTTCAAGGTGGATTGAGCTCAGAAGAACCCCTGTGAAACAGAGGAGGATGGTCTTTGTTCTTCATAACAATCCTTGTGCGTCGGTCGAAGCAACGGTCGGTTCAGCAGCGCATCTTGATAGTTTGGAGAGCGTCGCCAAAATACTAAAGAGTTTAAAGGAGGCTGGCTACGAAGTTAAACCTCCGGAAAGTGGAAAAGCTCTTATCGATTTGATAATGTCGAAAAAAGCTATATCAGAGTTCAGGTGGACTACAGTTGAAGAAATAGTCGAAAAAGGCGGTGCTCTGGCCTTTGTTGAGAAGTCTAAATACTTAGAATGGTTCTACGAGCTTCCTGAAAAGACTAGAACA
This sequence comes from Thermodesulfobacteriota bacterium, assembly GCA_025062045.1. Lineage (NCBI taxonomy): Bacteria > Pseudomonadati > Thermodesulfobacteriota > Thermodesulfobacteriota bacterium. Next base: position 38,454 of record JANXAF010000006.1, on the reverse strand, counting down.
CGGATAATTGAGTCGTGGGGAGAGCCCCCGGGTGAATACAGAAATGGTATTCCACCTGCTATGCTTTACAACGGAAAGATCGTAATAACAGGGGTGAGTTTCGGAAATGCTCTAGTTATGGTCCAGCCCAAAAGGGGCTGTGCGGGCTCCCGTTGCGATGGTCAAGTCTGTAGAATCCTCCACGATCCTGACACCCCTCCCCCCCACCACTATCTTGCCACTTATAGGTGGATATCGCGGGAATATAGGGCACATGTGGTAATCCATGTGGGTACGCACGGAAATCTAGAATTTTTGCCTGGAAAAGGTGTGGGTCTTTCAGAGTCATGTTTGCCAGATATCGCCATAGATACGGTTCCGCACCTGTACATATACAATGCTGATAACCCACCTGAGGGAACTATTGCGAAAAGGCGAAGTTATGCGGTTCTTATAGATCATATGCAAACCGTGCTAAAAGAAGGGGGCCTCTATAGTGAGCTTTCAGAACTTGACAGGTTACTTCTAGAATATCAGGAAGCACAGAATAAAGAGCCAGCTCGGATTCATGTTCTAGAACACATGATAATAGACACACTATTTAGAGCCAATCTTCACAAAGAAATCATGGTTAACTTTGATGGTAAGAGAGTTTTTCTGGATAAGCTTTCGCACGAAGATCTACATCGCATAAACTTTTCTGAGATCATAAGCGAAATACATGGTAAGCTCTCCCTTATAAGGAACACCCAGATCCAGGACGGAATGCACATCTTTGGGTGCTTGCCCGAAGGAGAAAGAAAAGTTAACCTCATCTATTCCATTATGCGTTACGACGCGGGAAGCAGAGTATCACTAAGACGGGAGGTGGCGAAAATTCTCGGTTATGATCTTTCAGATTTAATATCGAACCCAGAGAAAGTGGATAAAAAAAGCGGCAAATCCTATGGAGCTATTTTGGAAGACATAGATAGACTTGGAAAAGAGATTATAAGAGAAGTATTGATGGAGGGATAGAGATGGACGTCTTAGAAAGGATAGACTGGAACGATCCAAACTGGAAGGAAATAAAAAATAGAATACTTGAGCTGGACAAAAAAATCAGAGAATCAAAAGAGATCGATTCTTTAATCAATGCGCTATCTGGGGGTTATGTTCCTGCCGGTCCCTCAGGCCTTATAACCCGTGGGGGTGAGGACGTTTTGCCGACAGGAAGGAATTTTTACTCCCTTGATCCCCTAAAAGTACCCACTCCAAGCGCTTACGAAGTTGGAAAAGCTCTCGCGGACAAGCTTCTACGAAAATATCTTGATGAGGAAGGCCGTTACCCCGAAAATGTGGCAATTTACTGGCAGTGTTCTGACATTATGTGGGCTCAAGGAGAAGGCATGGGACAGATTCTCTCTTTACTTGGTGTAAGACCCATCTGGCTTAGCAATGGTAGAATAAATGGTTTTGAAGTAATTCCAGTATCCAAACTTAAGAGGCCAAGAATCGATGTGACCATAAGGGTGTCGGGCATCACAAGAGACAATTTTCCCATGTGCATAGAACTCCTAGATGAAGCCATCCAGGAAGTCGCTAGACTCGATGAGCCGGAAGATTTAAATTTTGTGAGAAAACATGCGCTTGAACAACTTTCCCACAATGGGGGAGATCTCCGTTCTGCTACTTTACGGATCTTTTGTTCTATGCCTGGCACTTACCAGGCAGGCACCCAGCTTGCGGTATACGCATCTGCATGGAAAGAAGAAAAAGATCTGGCAGAGGTTTTTCTTTACTGGAACGGATATGCATACGGTAAAGGAATATGGGGTGAAAAAAAACACAAAGAATTGGCCAACGTCTTAAAAAGCGTTGACCTGACCTATAACAAGGTAGTTTCAGATGAGTACGATCTTTTTGGGTGCTGTTGCTATTTCGGCGCCCATGGAGGAATAACCGTAGCTGCTAGATCTCTAAGTGGCAAAGACGTCAAGACCTATTACGGTGATACCAGAAATCCCGAACATGTGGATGTGAGAAGCCTGTCAGATGAGATAAGAAGGATTGTGAGAACTAAATTGCTAAATCCCAAATGGATAGAAGGAATGAAAAGACATGGCTACAAAGGTGCTTCTGACATTTCGAAAAGGATAGGAAGAGTATACGGGTGGGAAGCTACTACAAGAGAAGTCGACGACTGGATTTTCGATGAAATCACAAAAACTTTTCTCTTAGACGCGGAAAACCGAAGATTTTTCGAGGAGCACAATCCTTATGCCATGGAAGAGATTGCGCGAAGATTACTTGAGGCTATGGAAAGGGGGCTTTGGAATCCGGCAGAGGATGTAAAAGAGGCACTCAAATCCTTGTATCTTGAAATAGAGGGTTGGATCGAAGAGAAAATGGGTGATACGAAAGGCCACTTTCAGGGAGGAAGCATAGATGTGATAACTAAAGAAGAAATTGAGCACTGGAAACAGAAGATGCGGGAGGTAATTGGATGATCTTTCCTTTTACCGCAATAGTGGATCAGGAGGAGATGAAGCTCGGCCTAATCCTGAATGTTATTGACCCTACAATTGGAGGAGTCCTCATCATGGGGGAAAAAGGGACGGCAAAATCTACAGCTGTCCGTGCTCTTGCAGATTTGTTGCCCCATTTAGACTCTATAAAGGGATGTCCTTTCGGTTGTGCCCCGGAAGGGCCATTTTGCAACTATTGTGCTGAAAAAGTGAAAGATGGGCAGAGTATTGAGATAGAGAAGAAAAAAATGAAAGTAGTTGAACTTCCACTGGGTGTGACAGAAGACAGACTTGTCGGCACCCTGGATGTGGAACAGGCAATAAAAACAGGAGAAAAGAGGTTCGAACCCGGAATTTTGGCCGAAGCGAACAGAAATTTTCTTTACGTGGACGAGGTGAACCTCCTAGAAGACCACATTGTGGACCTGCTTTTGGATTCTGCGGCTATGGGAGTAAACATAGTAGAAAGGGAGGGTATCTCGTTTTCACACCCGGCACGATTCATCCTTGTTGGCACGATGAACCCGGAAGAGGGGGAACTACGACCACAGCTTCTTGATCGGTTCGGACTCTGCGTGGTGGTTAATGCCCTGAGAGAAAAACATTTAAGAGTAGAGATACTAAAAAGAAAAAAAAGTTTTGACGATGATCCACACGGCTTCCTTTCACAGTGGGAAAAAGAACAAGAAGCACTAAGGCAAAAGATATCAAAGGCCAAAAACATACTAGGTAGTGTCCGAGTAACCGAGGAAGCTTACAATACCGTGGTAGAGATCACATCTTCATTGAGCTTGGATGGACATAGGGGGGACATTGTTATGCTTAAGGCTTCCCGAGCCCTTTCTGCCTTTGAAGGAAAGGATGAAGTGACAAAAGAACACATAAAGAAGGTGGCACCTTTTGCCCTAAGACATAGGTTAAAAAGGTTACCCTTTGAGGATCCAGTAAATGTCGACTCGCTTCTTACCATCCTGGACAAAATCTAAAATAGGTTTTTTCGATTTTGTTGGATCTGAAAGCGCGAAGCTAGGCTTGATCTTAAACGCAATAGATATGCGATCAGGGGGGATTCTGCTTTTAGGGAAAAAAGGTACAGGAAAATCCACATTACTTTCAGCATTTGGTGAGCTTTTAGGTATTTTGGGTTTAAATTTTGCCTGGCTGCCCTTGAATGTAACAGAAGATTCACTTTTGGGTTCTCTTGACCTAGAAGAAACGGTAAAGAAAGGCAAAAGAATCTATCAAAAGGGCATACTTTCAAGAATCAATGGCGGTTTTCTTTTCGTGGAAGATATCAACCTTTTCCCGCCTTACGTACTTTCGCTCATTACCGAAACCCAGTCGAGAGGGGAACTCATCGTGGAAAGAGAAGGAATTGAGGTCAGGGAGCCATGTAATTTTGTTATCTGTGCTACTATGAATCCAGAAGAAGGGGAGATTTCGCCGCACATTATGGATCGATTCGGAATGTGCGCATTCCTCGATGGAGCAAAAGACAAGGACAGAAGAAAAGAGATTCTCAGAACAAATCTCCTTGATTTCCATAAGAAGGAAGACCTTTTTCACCTGGTTAAAAAGATAAATTTATCTAAGGATCTATTAAGGAACATCAAGACACTGGGGGATACAGTCTCATACATAGCCGATTTGGTTCTATCCCATAATGTGGAAGGGCACAGGGCAGACTTGTTTCTCCTTTATGCTGCCTTAGCTTATGCGGCCTACTTTGGCGAAAGCGAGCTTATGCCTCATCACGTGGATGCAGTAAGTGAGCTTGTTCTTAATCACAGATCCAAAAAGAGGGAAGATCTGCGAGATGAAAAACCTCAGACTACCCAAACCCATGAACTACAAAACGAGAGAAAGAAAGATAGAAATTCCAAAGGTTCAGAAGGGACGCATCCTTCTGGAATGGAAGCTCAAATTAGGAATGGATCTTCAGACAAAGAAGAAGTCTTTCCGGTTGGAGAAAGGTTTGCGGTTAGAAAATTTGCCTTGAGAAAGGACCGGATTGTAAGAAAGGCTAAAGGCAGAAGAACAGATACCAGATGTTACGACAAAGGGGGAAGATACGTAAAAAGCTCAATGCAGAAGAAAGGGGAGATAGCGATAGACGCTACAATACGAGCGGCGGCACCTTTTCAAAAATTAAGGGGGAGGAGAGATCTCCTTATAATCAAGGAAGAGGATTTACGATACAAGGAAAAAGAAAGAAAAATGCGCCATTTTGTGATATTTCTCGTAGACGGCTCAGGCTCAATGGGAGTTGAAAGAAGAATGGTTGTGGCCAAGGGAGCTATCTTTTCACTACTTGCAGACTGCTACCAAAAAAGGGAGAAGGTCTCGATGATAGTTTTTAGGAACGATAAGGCTGAGATCGTGCTACCGCCTACTTCTTCCTACGAGTTTGCAAAAAAAAGGTTGGAACAGATTCCAACAGGTGGAAAGACCCCTCTTTCCGCTGGTCTCACGGAGACCGTTAAACTCATAAAGACATCTGGATACAAAGAGCCTGAAGCTAGGTTTTTGGTTTTCATACTAACTGACGGAAAAGCGAATGTCCCATTGGGAAATAAACCCGTTGTGGAAGAACTCAGAGATATTTGTCTCTACATGCGTTATCTTCCACGCACTGACTACATAGTAATCGATACTGAAAAAAGAGGAAGTCTTTTAAAATTTGAATTAGCTCAAAAAATAGCCGAGTGGCTTGGCGCAAAGTACTATATGCTGGAAGAGATAAGAGTCCAGTCTATCTTAAGCTCTATGCATGTAGGTATTCGATTTTGAGAGCGTGAGACGAGCTAAAAACCACAATCAAAGTATCACTGAGAGTTTAGAAAATTTTACAAATCCGGACAAAGGAGAATGGGCGGATGGCCACGAAGTAGCGAAGTACTCTTGAATGGAGCTACTCGGTCCGCTATAGTTGGGGATGTTTTTAAAATTGCGTGAAAATAATATTTAAGAGGGGGTTTTTAGAATCGAATAAACAGGATAACTGTGGACTACTCAAATCCGTTGTCTAAATGGTAGTTGAACGATCATCTGTGTAGTCCGTTCCTATATGACGAGTATTACCCTTAGAACACAATTTCATTTTGCTTTTGAATGTGATCATCATCGGACCGTCGTTTACCCATTCTTCTCTGTTCTTTACGGCTTGTACACTGGCTAGACTTGGATATATGAAAGTCTCGATTACTCTCAATATAGGGTTGGCTCCTTTCCTCCTAATAGCATGTGCGAAAGAGTCTTTCACGGGCAATATCAAACGCTTCCCTTAGGATTCTACCTCTATAGTCTTTTTAACCAAAAACGCTATAACTCCCGTATCTATTTTTTTGGTGCTTCACCTCAGAGAATGGAAGAGAAGTTCTTCTGATCGAGTAGCAGCTAATGCATCTTCGTCGATGAGATGTGCCCATCCTAAAGAGTTGATTGGGATAGACTTCATATTTTCTAACCTTAAAGGGATATAGTGTTTTCTTGCTGTCTAAATCTTTTCCAGAATGGTTTTTTTTGACTTAGGGAACCTGAGTTTACTTCTCTAACTGAAATTTCTTACCCTTCTGTTTGCTAAAATGTTTTTTCCTTCATTACCTCCTAATTTATAATAACGACCCTATGGCTATTAATGTTCTTGTTGGGGGCGTCAAGTGTAAAAGAAGTACATTGGCAATTTCTTGATAAAAAATGATATTGCTCCAGTAAGTCCCAAATTTTCTAAAGTAACGGTAAGATTTGTCATCAACAAATATGCAGAGCTTCAAAGAAGAGATAAAATCCCAAAAAGTAACTTCACTAAAACACTCTATTTGTCGACGGTTTGTCAAAATGTCACTTTAACATGAAAAATTGTGACAAAATCCCAGGAGACCGAAAAACTCCTTATATAGCTTTGCTTTCAAAGCGATGCCCATTTTTGTGATTACAGGCATGTGACAGGCTGGCAAAACTACTTTTCTGCTTAATGAGCCATTTCTTAAGGAACGTCCGTATTTTAGCTTTGATAATTTCTCTTATCTTGAGGCTGCAAAGATTAAACCCGAAGCCCTTTTTACCCAGAACGTTTTACCACACCAATATACCTTTCATTACTTGAAGCATCTTTTATCATAAACTGATTAAATCTCTAAAGAGTACATTTGAGTGATTCAGGATTGGCCTCTTATCTTTTAGCTGTAAGCTCCCTTGATGGAGACCTTTAAGGAGGCGCACTTTTTGAAACCTATGTAGCCCAGAGTCTCTTTTCCATATTTTTGGCATATTCAGGGAAGGTATGAGGTAGACTTTATCGTTGAGGCTGAAAACAGTTGCATAGCTATTGAAGTAAAGGCGGCGGAGAAATGGGAAGAAAAAGACCTCTCTGGACTTAAGCCTTTATGAATTCATCGCCAAACTGCATAGCAGGTATAATTGGATATAAAGGCTACAATGTAGTAAGACTTGGAGAGAAACTCTGGACAATACCACTTGGCATCCTTCTTTCTTAGCCCAACTTGATCTACAAAAAAAGCTATTCATTGTGTTAAAGGCTGTATCACAATGCATTCGGCAAAACTCAAATCTTTCATTTTCGAGCTTTTTTGTCAATCCCTAATTTTGCGTTATACTTCCCGCTTTTGAGAGGTCGAATAAGACTGCTGAATCCCAAACAAACGGTCTGGACCAGAATAAACTCAAGCAAGAAAATTCATTTTTAAATATAACCTTTCCACTTACCAAACTTCCGTTGGCCAAATTCCAGGTACAGAGCTGTCTTTAGCCGCACTCAGAATAAAAATGGTTGGTTTGGGTTGCTGTAGAAAAATTTACAAGCTTCTCGGACCAAACAGATAAGAATCCCGTTTCGGTTTCGGAAGTATGTACGCAGCGATCAAGTCTGAAAAGAAAAACCATGACAAATGCCTTTATGGGCGACCAGTTTTTGATTGTTTGGGTACTCGTGGCTTGTTTCAGGGAACATTTGGGAGAAACCTTATCCCACAGATCGCCTGAGTTCTGGAATGCAGAATGCGGTTTCTCGACTGGCTTTAGATAAGCCTCTTGAGGTCCTTAGACGGTATACAATGCATAGAGATTTCAAGCGCTCTTTTATTTCTCCGGCTGGGGTAAAGTGCGTGGAAGCGTCATGATCTTGCTACGTCTCGAAAGAGGCTTAGAACCTTGTATGCGAAAGTAGTCCGAGAAGGGATTATTCGAGCAGTATGGGAATCCGGAAAGTATGATGAGTGTGAGCGGTATAATGAAGAATATGTCCTCATTTGGAACGACACCTTTTTATGGAAATATGTTTATTATAGACTTTTACTTACGCTACTTTAATGACCAGAAAGAAAACAATTTGTAAAAGCCAACGAAATGACACATAGACGGAGGATGTCGAATGAGGTTTTCAGTTCTACACCCAAAATTAGGGCTCGCAGTCCCTAAGTGAAAAGCCGAAAAAAAACTTTTCACTTGAACTGATAACTTAGGTAGACCTTTATCCCCTTCTCTTCGGCATAGTTTTTTACGAGCGGGTGCACCTGGTGGGTGACGCAGATGAGAAGTTTTTCCACTGGGAAGATTTTTGAAAGCTTGTTTACTTTATTCAGGAATTTAGTTACATCCGCCTTGGTTAACTGAGTTTTTACTTCCCCAATGATCACGAGTTCCTTTCCGTTAGCTCTCCCTTTCCCGATTATGTTCACTTCCTCGTAATGCTCGGGTGATATCTTCACATAGTCTCTTATCAGCTCACCAACGACCTCAACATTTAAATCCTTCTTAAGAAGCGCGGGAAGATACTTGTATGCTTCATTCTCGAGGAGGTATCCCACCGTATGGGCAAGACCTCCGAGGTTCTCCCTTGTCTTTTGATGTTCATCGGTGAGCCTCTTTAAAGCAATCGCCAGCTCATTTAACCTTTCCTCAGTCTTTTTCTGAGCCTCCGCCAGCTCATTTAACCTAATTTCCGTCTTCCTTTGAGCCTCTGCCAGCTCATTTAACCTTTCCTCAGTCTTTTTCTGAGCCTCCGCCAGCTCATTTAACCTAATTTCCGTCTTTTTCTGAGCCCCGGCAAGTTCACCTATTGTTAACTCAGTTCTTTTTTGTGCCTCTGCGAGTTCGCTTAATTTTAATTCCGTTCTTTTTTGTGCCTCGGCAAGTTCTCTGACAAGTTCGGCTAGGCGGTTTACTTCTTTTTTTAGTTCGGTAAAATCCTCTTTTTTTACAGCTTCGCCGATACTTTTTTCTATGCTTTTGAAAATGGTAATCAGTACGGATCTTAGCGTAGGTTCTAGTTTTTCAAGTTCTTCAAACACTTCGACGCTTAATAGCATAGCATTATAGTATATCTGACTGTATGAGTGCCATCAACAATTTCCGCGAAAAAGAAAAATAAATAGAGTCGGGAATTTTTTGCTATTGGATACTTCAATGTGTTGCCAAATACAGTTAATTTCTTAACACGTCACGTTATTATCATCCACCAAAGATTCCGATCTTTTCTAACGGATCCAAATTTCTCATTGAAGTGTGGGGAGTCCTGCCTACGAAGGAGAGTCCTCTACTTTTTTTGCCTTTTCGAACGCTTCTTTACCTTCTTTTAATGCATGGTAGGCGATACCTGCTGCGCCGAGAGAGTCGATAAGTCCGAGACCGAAAATTTCATATCCGAGGCTTGATAGAAGTAAGATAAAAGAAAGATACATGCATGCCCTCGTACAATGCGCATCCTCCACTATAGCCTCGGATCCAAGTATATTGCCTACGCTAAGCTTGGCCTTCATAAGCAAAGCCATTGTAAGAATTGAAACGATTGAGATCACTATTCCTATTATTGTTGTTTCGGGCTTTCTGCCAAAATAAGCATTAAGAAAGGCAGTGGCGAACAGGCCCGCCGACAGTATATAAAAAGCGGAACCCGTTATTCTGAGCGCAAGTTTTTCAAATCTATAAGTACCCTTAAACTCCTCACCTTCCATCCGCCTTATCCCGAGATATATGCCAAGTCCAGACATGACCTCAACAAAAGAGTCAAGACCAAATCCGAAAAGGGCTATTGTTTCATCTTCCACACCAAAGTAAACGGATACAATCCCCTCAAGAATGTTGTAAAAAATTGTGAAAAGAGCTAATCTCCGTGCCTTTCTGTAAAAGCTGGCTACGCTTTCTGAAATTCCAAAAACCTCCTTGCCTTGTTTTCCGTAAGGTACCATATAAGGAACAGGAATTCTACAATTTATTCAGTTTATTTTGTAAGACCTAAAATCTCCTACAAGTGAGTATCGCCATCCGTAACTCTGGATTCGTACAAAGAAACCCAGTTCTTGAGCGATTTTTTTGATTCTATCCGGAAAGACGGGAAGAACCTCACTTCCAATGAGACTTTCAAGCCGGAAAATAAAGCTTCCTAACTTACTTCGCGGATCGATCTCCAAAAGATAGAGTTTTCCTTTTGGCCTTATGACCCTTCTTATCTCGTCCATTGCCTTTTTTTGGTCAGAAAAATGGTGAAAGGAAAAAGCACAGACGACAAGGTCGAAGGTACTATCGTCAAAGGGAAGCTCTTCTGCTCTTCCCACCACCTTTTTATCAAAGGGGGTAGCAAGTTTTAGCATTCTTATGGAGAGATCGAATAGAACAAACTGGACATCTCTTCTCTCTTCAAGAAAAAAACACGACGGAATACCAGCCCCAGACCCAAGATCTATAATAATTCCCCCGTAAGTCAAGCCTTTCACAAGAAGCCCCAGATCCGTCTTCGAGCCGGACGGATAAAAAAGAGGCGAAAAGAACCGGAAGAATGTCGGAAAAAGATCAAAGATGCTCTTTTTCAGTCTCCCTCCCTAAGAAGAGAGTCTCTTCCTTTAGGATTTCCCCGTTTCTTCCGACAGTTATAAGCTTTATCGGCATACTTATGCTTGCCTCATCCATTGCCGTCTTCAAAATCGATAAAAAACCCCTGCAACAGGGGATTTCCATTATTGCAAGGGTTATGTCCTTGGGGCCAGCAGACTCAATTATCTCTTTAAGCTTCTTGACATAAGTGCCCGCATGATCTAACTTGGGACATCCTATGAGGAGTTTTTTTCCATCAAGTATCCTTTTATGAAAGTCGGGATAAGCGTAGGCCACACAATCTGAGGCGATAAGGAGACTTTGATTCCGCAACTGCGGTGAGTGAGGAACAATTAATCTTATCTGGATTGGCCAGTTGCCTAAGACGCCTTCGTTGGCAATTTGGATTTCGCATACATGCTCTTTGCCGTGTTCCTCAAAGGGTTCTGCCTCTTTCAGAACGATTTTTAATGCCCCCTTTGGACAAATATTTATACAAGCGCCAAACCCGTCACATAAACTTTCCGATACGAGCCTCGCCTTCCCATCTATTATTTTTATAGCTCCCTCCTCGCACGATGTTACACATAGACCGCACCCATCACAGAGTGTCTCGTCGATCTCAACTATGTTTCTTTTTACCTTTCTCATCTTTTCCTCCTTCTGTTTATTGCTAATAAAATGTCCTTTTCCAGCTCTAGACCCAATTTTTTTTAAGATCAGTATAGTAAAACGCGAATTGCGATTCCTTGACCTAAGTCAAAAACCTTTTTTTCGCAGATGAAACGAGGAAATGAAGACAATGGGAAAGCGAAGAAAAACACAAAAAATACTTAATAACGGATTTGTCTAGGAGGGAAAACGTTATGAAACCACCTGAGCCGTAACCCTAGACTGGTGTTGACCTTCTGATTTCCGAATTTTTTATTGAATACCGTACTTTTTCTTCAGGAACTCCAGCCCTGTTACAGGATATAGAGCATAGGTCAGGATATCCTCCATCTTGTCAGATATACCGGCAAGTGCTTCCTTTGCCTTTGGAAGTTCTGGCTCCAGAATGTCAGCAGGTCTACAAGTGATTGGAGTTTCTCCCCTTTCATAGCCCTTAAGAACTATCTTTCTTACTTCCTCATTTACGGGTGCGGGAGGTCTTCCGTACAATCCGAAGAAGTAGTCTTTTACCTCCTTAGACACCATCTTATACCTTCCAGCAAGAACGTTGAACACGGCTTGAGCACCAACTATCTGGCTTGTCGGTGTGACAAGAGGAGGAAAACCCATATCCTCCCTCGTTCTTGGTATTTCTTCAAAAACTTCCTTCAGTCTGTGGAGCGCTTTCATCTGCTTCAGTTGCGAGATCAAATTGCTTATCATTCCACCAGGTATCTGGTGCATCAAAACGCCTATATCTATAACAGAAAATTTTGTGCTGTCAGCGAAGGAAATGTATTTCGGTATGATACTTTCAAGATATTCGCCTATTTCGGAAAGTAAATTAAGATCCATATCGATCTCATAGGGTGTGTTCTTCAAAGTTACTATGAGTGGCTCTATCGCCGGATGGGATGACCTATAAGCAAAAGGAGCCACAGCCGTATCAATGCCATCTACTCCCGCCTCTATAGCTTTTAAAAGAGCCATAGAGGCCATTCCGCTAGTAAAATGCGTATGAAGATGGACAGGTATCTTTATCTCTGATTTGAGAGCCTTAACAAGTTCGTATGCATCATAAGGTGATATTAGTCCTGCCATGTCCTTTATGCATAATGAGTCTGCCCCCATCTCCTCTATTATCTTTGCCTTTTTTACATAATACTCAAGGTTGAATATTGGACCACCAAGCCTTTTTTCAGTAAGAGAATAGCAAATTGTCCCCTGAATATGCTTGTTACATTTTTTTATGGTTTTAAAGCATGTGACGAAGTTCCTCTCGTCGTTTAACGCATCGAAGACCCGGAAAATGTCAATTCCAAGTTCTGCGGCCTTTTCCACAAAGGCTTCTACCACGTCGTCTGCGTAATTCCTATATCCCACAAGGTTCTGACCGCGAAGAAGCATCTGGAACTTGGTATTTGGCATTCTTTCCTTTAAAACCCTTAATCTCTCCCATGGGTCTTCGTTAAGGAACCTTGTCATGACGTCAAATGTAGCCCCTCCCCACACTTCCATAGAATAAAATCCCAAAGCGTCCATCTTCTCCGCTATGGGGAGCATGTCCTCAGTCTTCATTCTCGTTGCAAACAGCGACTGGTGACCATCTCTAAATGTCACATCTGTAATTTTAAGAGGAGATTTTGGGGGCATGGAATCCTCCAGAGTCATACTAATTTTTTTCCAACTAATCTTTCGTAAGCCTCAAGATAACGAATTCTCGTTTTTTCTACTATCTCGTCTGGGAGCCAAGGAGCGGGAGGTGTCTTATTCCATCCTATCGAAGTCAGATAGTCCCTCAAAAATTGCTTGTCGAAGCTTTTTTGCGGTCCTCCAGGTTTATACTCATCCATTGGCCAAAACCGGGAAGAGTCAGGGGTTAAAAGCTCATCTATAAGGATAAGCTCTCCATCTTTGAGACCAAACTCCATCTTGGTATCTGCTATTATTATTCCCCTCTTTTCGGCGTATTCCCTTGCCTTTTTGTATACCTCAATTGATATGTCCCGAATCTTTTTTGCCAATTCATCCCCAACCATTCTTCTTACCTCATCGAATGTGAGATTCTCGTCGTGGCCGACTTCTGCTTTGGTCGTTGGGGTGAAGATCGGTTCATCGAGTTTAGACGATTCTACTAAACCGTCGGGAAGTTTTATACCGCAAACTTCCTTCTTTTTTTTGTATTCTTCCCACGCTGAACCGGATATGTATCCCCTCACAATGCATTCAACAGGGATCGGCTTTGCCTTAAAAACTAGCATAGACCTACCTTCTAAAACGTCCCTGTATTTTTTGCAAACATCCGGAAAGTCCTCTACATCCACAGAGATCATGTGGTTTGGGACGATGTCTTTTACGAAATCGAACCAGAACCTGGATAGCTGGGTGAGCACCTTTCCTTTATCAGGGACGGGATTAGGCATAACCACATCGAACGCGGATATTCTGTCAGTGGCAACGATAAGAAGTCTATCTCCGAAATCATATATGTCCCGAACCTTGCCCCTAGTCTTCAATGGAATGTCTGGAAAATCTGTCTTTGATACTAACACACTACCTCCCTTAGACTTTTCTTTCTTCGCCGAATTGAAAGACACTGAGTAAGTGAAGCCTGAGCAGATCTCCCTTTTTCAGCCCATTCTCGAAGATTTCTTCCTCAGGCAGGTGGAGTTCATTCCAATATCCGACTATTTCGCCTATCATTTCCCTATTTATCTCTTTCAACTTATTTCCGTTTCTGTCGAGTGTAGCCTCAAGAAAGCACCTTATCTTATTCCCCACAACTATCTCCATCCGGTTTCTAAAGCCTGAGGGGATCTCCACGTAGAGATCCCCCGGCTCCCCTTTTAACTCGGCTACGATAATTTCAGGACCCTCCGACTCTTTAAAAAATCCGAGAACTCTGGGTTCCTTCCACATCATCCGAGCTCGGCCCCGCAAACACCGCAGTACTTGAAATCGTCTGGTAGGTATTTAGCTCCGCACTTGGCGCAAGATTTCATAGGTGGACCCCATATATAGGTGCGGCTCTTTCCTTCTATGTCCTTCTTTCTCATACCTCGGTAGTCGACTTTCCGTTTCTCCAAGAAAGCGCTGAAGCCTTCTATTGGCTCGGCCGTTGCATAATGGATCGATAGCCAATCCCTCGCGTGCTGGAGTGTCGTCCAAGCAAGATCTGTCCAGAAGTTGCACTGTACCTTTGTGTATCTCATACAGTCTGGGAATTTGTCTATAAGTTTTTCGCATACCCTCTCTACCGCCTCGTCGAGTTTTTCGTACGGAACAACTTCATTTACAAGTCCCCACTGCAAAGCTGTCTTTGCATCTATCTCATCTCCCACCATTACCATCCAGCGTGCCCTTTTGTCACCAATGACAAGCGGCAACCACTGGGTAGCTCCTCCAGCCGACACACTTCCTGTTCTTGTTCCTGGCTGTATGAATCTAGCATGCTCGGCAGCGATGGAAATATCGCAGGCCAGATTTATCTCATTGCCACCGCCAGCAACCACCCCGTTGATCCTGGCAATAATAGGTTTTCCGCAGGTGCGGATTAGATAAAGCATCCTTTCATAGTATTCCCACCACATGTAAAACTCGTGTGGTCTTGCAGGATAGATCGTAGAGTAAGTTCCTGCATCCCCACCTGTGCAAAATGCCTTGTCTCCCGCACCTGTTATGATACCAACTGCAATTTTGTCGTCAACAAGAATATCGTGAAGGGCCTCGCAGATCTCTGCAAGCTCAGTTCCCGTGTATGCGTTGTACCTGTGAGGTCTATTGAGGGTGATCTTTGCTACCCAATCCTTTTTCTCATAAATAATTTCCTGGAAGCCAAATTCTTCAGGGTCCCTACCTCTGAACAGCTTTTCGTATTTGTCTTTTCCGTTCATAAGCAACCTCCTTTCTGGGTTTTGGATATTTTAAAATTCACAGATTTTTAATACCACCTCCTTTTTATTCACAATCGGTACTTTTTAAGTCCAGTATACGTGTCGTGAATTATACTCTACGGAAGGACGGAAGTCAACGAAAGTTGTGCATAATGGCACGAAGGTCAAAGTTACGCCTCTTTACCGTAAATAAAATGACATCGTTTTTTCGATTGGATATTTCCAAAAACAAAAAGTACAAGTAAAAAATCTGGCACAATGGAGTTAAAAAATTCGAACTCCATTCAATATTACAGTGAGCACTGACAAGAAAAATAACGTGGGGTTGTAAAATTTGTCTTGACAATCTCTCTCTTTTCGTAGAAAAATAAATGCGCTAATTAAGTGAACAAAATAACAAGCTTTTTTCTAAAACAGAGTTTAATTAATAAAATGACGGAGGGATTATGCGTAAGGTCGTTATGCAGGGTAATGAAGCCATAGCAAGAGGTGCATGGGAGGCGGGAGTTAAAGTGGCAGCCGCCTATCCTGGAACTCCAAGCAGCGAAATACTTAGGGCCTTTGCTGAGAAGTATCCGGAAGTATATGCGGAGTGGTCTGTAAACGAGATGGTGGCAGTCCAGGTCGCAGGAGGTGCAGCCCTTGCAGGAGTAAGGGCGATGGCATCAATGAAACATGTAGGAATGAATGTAGCATCTGACGCCTTTATGACATTTTCCTACACAGGAGTCAAAGGAGGTCTTGTAATTCTCATTGCTGACGACCCTTTTTCCCACAGTTCCCAGAATGAACAGGACAGCAGGAACTGGGCAAGATTCGGAAAGGTTCCGATGCTTGAACCGTCAGATTCCCAGGAATGTAAAGATTTTACGAAGCTCGCCTTCGAAATAAGTGAGCAATTCGACACGCCTGTTCTTGTGAGATCCGAAACTAGAGTCTCCCACTCGGATTCTCTTGTCGTCTTGGGGGAGAGAGTTGAACCGAACTACAATCTTGGTCTGGATCTTAAGGATGCACCGAAATACACGATGGTTCCTATGAACGTGCGACAGAGAAGAAAATTCGTGGAAGAACGGATGAAGAGGCTCGAAGAGTATGCCGACACTTTCAAATACAACGTGATGGAGATAAATGATACAAGGTACGGAATAATATCTAGCGGAGTTTCATACCTTTATGCAAAAGAGGTCTTTCCCGACTGGTCTTTCTTGAAACTAGGGATGGTTTGGCCCCTTCCAAAGAAACTCCTATCCGAGTTCTTTAAGAAAGTTAAAAAGGTTGCGATTGTTGAGGAACTTGATCCATTTCTGGAAACAGAGATAAGGGCCCTTGGATTTAAAGTGTGGCATGGAAAAGATGTAATCCCAACGATGTATGAGCTCTCTCCTGAAATAGTGGAAAAAGCTTTTAAAGGTAAGAAATACAAGGCCCCTGCTACTCGATACGATACGACAAAGCTACCGCCCAGGCCTCCTATTCTCTGTGCCGGATGTTCCCACAGACCACTTTTTTATGCCTTAAAAAAGCTTCGACTGTTCGTCTTCGGGGACATAGGCTGCTACACCCTTGCAACTGCTCCACCCTTGGAAGCGATTCATTCAACCATTTGTATGGGTGCTGGTGTTGGTATGGCACATGGTGCGATGAAGGCTCTCGGTAAGGAAGGTCTCGGCAAGTCGTGTGCTGTACTCGGAGACTCTACCTTTTTGCACGCTGGTATGCCACCGCTTCTCGATGTTGCTTATAATAAAGGAAATTCGACAACGATAATCTTGGACAATTCGACAACTGCTATGACTGGGCATCAAGAGCACCCAGGAACGGGCTATACTGCTAGGATGGAACCGACAGTAGCTGTAAGCTACGAAGAAATTGGTAGGGCACTCGGCATAAAAAGCATAAGGTATGTGAATCCGTATAATGTTAAGGAGACAATGGAGATAATAAGGGAGGAGGTCAATAAGGACGAACCGTCCTTGATCATTTGTAAGGACAGCCCCTGCATCCTTTTGAGGAGAGCAAAACCTCTTGAAAAATTTAAGTACCGTTGCTATTTCGTAGATACTGACAAGTGTAGGGGTTGCAAAGCTTGTCTTGAGATAAACTGTCCGGCAATTAGCTGGAGAGCCCAAGAGGGTGTGACCGCGGATGGACATAAAAGGAAGGGTGTGACGTACATAAACCCTGATCAATGTGTGGGGTGTAGTGTTTGTGAACAGATTTGTAGATTTGAGGCTATAAGACCGCAAGTAAGTTAAAAAACCGGAGGAAAAGATGATAAAAAACAACAGAAAGGTAACGAACATATTTCTTTCCGGAGTCGGAGGCCAGGGGACGATCCTGGCGAGTAATATTTTGGCAGAGGTTCTTTCTAATGCCGGCTATGATGTGAAAAAGGCCGAAGTCCACGGTATGGCTCAGAGGGGTGGAGCTGTGACCACGCACTTTAGGTTTGGAGAGAAAGTTTACTCCCCTCTCATTAAATACGGCGAGGTTGACTATCTGGTCGCCTTTGAGCTTTTAGAGGGGTTAAGGTACATAAATTGGTTAAGAGACGACGGTACAGTGATACTGAACAATCACAAGATGTATCCGCCAGTTGTAAATTTGGGGGAGATGGAGTATCCAGAAGATATACCTGGAATTTTTAGAAAATTTTTTAAGAACAACGTTTACATTGTCGATGGCGTAGAAATTGCAAGAAAACTTGGGAACATTCAGGCAGCCAACGTGGTTATGTTGGGCGCTTTCTCCAACTTCTTTCCCGAAATAAAGGAAGAGTTGTGGCTCGATGCCATAAAAACGCTTTTGGCAGAAAAACTCCAAGAGTTAAATCTTAAGGCGTTTTTAGAGGGTAGGCGTGCCCTTACGCCTAAGTAAGAGGACATCATTTGTCCTCTTCGTTCTTTTTTTATCGGTAAACTCGGCGTACGGTGTGGATGTATTTTTTTTGGACAACGGACTAAGGCTGATTTTAGAGGAAAGACCTGGGACAGGGGTTGTCGCGTTACAGATTTGGGTGAAGGTCGGAAGTAAGTACGAAAGACATGAGAACTCCGGAATTACCCATTTCATTGAACATCTAATCTTTAAGGGCTCTAAAAACTTAAAAGCCAACGAGATAGCCGCGAATATAGAGGCTCTTGGTGGCTCGATAAATGCATATACTTCTTATGACAATACCGTATACCATGTCGTTATTCCCAAAGAATCTTTTGTCGATGGGTTTTTACTTCTAAATGAGGCTGTGTTTAATCCTACCTTTCCGGAAGAAGAAATCGAAAAAGAAAAGAAAGTTGTGATTGAAGAAATCAGGATGGGAGAAGATGATCCTGAAAAAAAACTCTACAAAGAACTTTTCAGTCTTGCTTACGGAGAGTGCCCTTACGGTAGACCTATAATTGGGTTTCCAGAGACAGTTAGTCTATTTTCCAGAGAGGATATCGTCTCGTACTTTGAGGAGCATTATGGAGCCAATACTACAACTTTAGTGGTAGTGGGAGACTTTGAGAAAGAAAAAGTCCTTAAACTAGCTAAAGACACAGTTGGACAATTAAAAACTGGAAAGAGAGACTATATTGCGACAAGCTGTGCAAGACCGAAAGGTCTCGTAAAGATCATAAGACGGAATGTTCTTGAAAGCTATCTGGCTATATCATACCCTATCCCGAACATTTTGCATGAAGACATCCCGGCCCTAAAAGTAGTCAGCGCACTTCTTACAGCTGGTGAGAGTTCGAGATTGATCTTGGAACTTAAGAATAACCGGAGAATTATCACTGGTGCGTCTTCGTTTGTGTTTGCACCTGAGGATGAAGGGCTTTTTGTGGTTTACATGAACTTCAAGGGACAAGATTACAGAAACGTAATTGAAGCCGTGGAAGCGGAAATAAAAAGGTTGGCAAAAAAGGTAGAGGAATGGGAGTTAATCAAAGCAAAGAATCAAATCAGGGCATCCTACGTGTACGGGAGCGAAACGCCACAGGGCAGGGCAAGGATGCTTGGCTATTACGCCACTCTTACAAGCGATGTCTACTTTGTGGATAAGTTTCTTAAAAAAGTGGAAATGGTCGGTCCGGAAGACGTAAAGCGCGTGGTCGAAAGGTATATCAGTGAAAATATGAGAACCACAGTTTGTATCCTTCCTATTGAAGATGAAAAAGAGAGTAACCCTTATTATGGCGAACTCAGAAATGGTCTGAGGTACGTCATAAACAGAAAAACTGATGCGCCACTTTTTGCATTTTCTATTGGTTTCATTGGTGGAGTAAAAGATGAGCCTCCAAAAAAGAACGGAATCTTCAATGTCCTATCGAAAATGTTCCTCAAAGGGACGAAGAAAAAGACAGCCTTTGAACTTGCTACCTCTATAGACACTTTGGCGGGTTATGTGGATCCTTTCTGCGGGTACTATCTTTTTGGGCTTTCGGGTAAATTTATGAGCAAAGATTTTCGTGATGCGTTAAGTCTTTTAAAGGAGATGCTTTTAGAGACCGAATTTCGCGAGGAGGAACTTAGAAGTGTCAAAAATGAAATCTTCTCCGAACTGAGGCTTAAGGAAGATGACCCGTTTTCTTATTCATTTAGAAGGTTCCATTCCCTGCTTTATAAAGACCATCCTTACGGAAAGGATCCGTCAGGTACTTTTGAGGATGTGGCCTCCATCACTATTGAAGATTTGAGGTCTATTTATGAGACCCATGTGAGTCCAAAAAACTGTGTGCTTGCAATATCAGGTGATTTAGACGTGCACGAGGTTGAAAAGCTCATAAAAGAGCTATTTTCCAACTGGACCGGCCCTAAAAAGGAGCTAAAAAAAGAAAAGATTACCACCCAAACCGGAAGCGTTCATCTCGAGAAGGAAATCTTCCAAACCCACATGATTTTTGGATTTCCAGGTGTTGCCTTTACAGAAGAGGACAGGTTTAAAATGGAGATCATAGATGCCATTCTTTCTGGTATGGGGGGAAGGATCTATCGGGTACTGAGAGAGAAGAATCCATACGCGTACGCTACTAGCTTTTTCAATCAGATGGGTTTCGATTCAGGCTCCATCGGTATATATGCCGCATTCGATCCTGCCAATTTAAATAACGTGAGAACAGCTGTGGAAAAGGAACTGGAGAGTCTTATGAAGGATGGCTTTTCTTTAAAAGAGATAGACCGTGCAAAGAAATATCTCGTTGGAAATTACCTTATCTCGATGCAGTCGAATAGTTTTATAGCTCATAGGATGATGGTAGACACAATTTACGGATTAGGTCACGACTTTTTCAAAAGGTGGCCTAAAAGGATAATGGAAGTTACACCTTTTGAGTTGAATGAGGCTCTAAAAAAGTACTTAAGACCAGAAAAGAGTCTAGTAGTGACTGTCGGAAAAAGACCCTAAGTCCCGACCCCTGCACCTTTGCTTACGACGTCTACGTATTTCAGCTTCAAATCGCAAAGCGTATTTTCAATTAACCTTTCCTCTTCTTCGGTCAGGTTCCCTTTGGTCTTTTCTTTGAGAATCTCTATAAGTGCTATCGTCTGCCTTGCCCTATCCAGGTCGATTCTTTTTTCGCTAGTTAATGGATCTGGCAGTTCACCTAAGGAAACGAGCGCTGAGCTAGAAAGAGAAAGTATAAAAGTGGAAAACGTCCAGGCTTCTTTCATATCCAAATACCCCCTCAAAGCAGATTCTCTAGTTTGAGCGGCACAAAATGGGTCATTCTGTTTCGGAGTATTTGATAGAGGAGATAGTTCCTCTTTATACCATCAAGCATAAGTCTCTCAAATTCTTCTTTGCTCTCTACCGGGACATTATTGATCTTCAAGATAAGATCCCCGGCTCTCAATCCTGATGAATGCCCAACACCACCTTTTGTGACTTTGCACACGATGGCGCCTTTTTTCTCCTTTACCCTATACTTTAAACGAGTGTAGGCGCTCAGATCGGAAACCCTTATGTCCAAAAGACTGGAGTCAACCATAGTAGGTCTAAAATTGATGATGTCTTTTACGTCCATAACTATTCGTTTATCTTCGTTATTGCGCATAATCCGGATCTCTAGAGTCTCTTTCCCTTCTCTTATCATATTTGTTATCTCTTTCAGCTTCAAACCTTCCTTTATTTTTTTTCTGTTTATTTCCACTATTCGGTCCCCTTTTTTTAGTCCATAAATGTGAGCGGGACTTTTCTCTATGACCTTTTTTACGAGAAGTACGTTATAAGGACCTTCCTTTAATTTTTCAACGAATATTCCTATTATCGGTTTGTCCTTCTTTGCCTCTATTAGATTGGCTATCATCCTCTCGATGTCGTAGGCTGGAATGGCAAAACCTATCCCTTTTCCTTCACCTAAAACTGCAGTTACAATTCCGATTAGGTTTCCCTCCGAATCAAGAAGGGCACCTCCGCTATTACCTGGGTTTATGGCGGCGTCCGTCTGTATGAGATTGGCAAATACCCGACCCTCAACCTTAAGATTCCTACCCAAAGCACTGATAACACCCGTGGAGACTGAACTCGAGAGCCCGTATGGATTGCCTATGACTACTACACTTTCTCCGACCATCAGATCTTTTCTTTTTTTAAGTTTCAGATACGGAAAGGGTCCGTCACTTCTTATTTTTAAGACCGCAAGATCGAACTCGGGATCACAACCTAAAACGTCCGCCTCATATTCTTTTCCGTTGATGAATGTGACTCTTATCCGGATGGCTTTTGAGATGAGATGCTCATTAGTTAGGACAATCCCCGTAGGATCTATAACCACACCTGAACCAATATTTTCGTAGAGATCTTCTTCGTCCTCATATTCATCGGAAAATAATCGATTAAAAACGTTGGGTTGCCTTTGGGTCAATTCTGCAATATATTCTTCCGTTTTTATGTTTACAATTGCAGGACTGACCCTTTTGACGACAGAAACAACAGACGAATACTTTGCTAAACCTTGGGAGGTGAAGAAAAGCACAAAGATAAAAAGGAAAAAAGAGATGAGGTTTTTACAACCAGTCATCCTCCATTTTCTTTCTTTTCTTTATTATCCTTTTTACGGCATCGAGTATGATATTTGCGATCTCCTCCTTGCTCATTTCGGGAATATGTCTTACCTTTCCGTGTGCGTCTATGATAGTAACTTCGTTTCTATCGGAACCGAATCCGATTCCCTCCTTTGCGACGTTATTTGCGACGATCATGTCTAGGTTCTTCTTTTTTAGCTTTTCGTATGCATTCTCCACTAAGTTTTCGGTCTCGGCAGCAAATCCCACAAGGATCCTGTTTCCTTTGATCTTTCCAAGTTCGGCAAGTATATCAGGATTCTTTTCAAGTTCTATAACGTAAGTTTCATCACCGTCCGTTTTTTTTATCTTCCTTATACTTTCATTTTTGCATCTAAAATCGGAAACCGCTGCTGCCTTTACTATTACCGTTGCCTGTTCGAAATGCTTTAACACCGCGTCCCTCATCTCTAAGGCTGTTCTTACTTTTACCAGATTGATATCATTCCTAGGTGGAGGAAGGTAAGTCATCCCACTTATGAGTGTAACCTCAGCTCCCCTTCTTTTAGCAATCTTTGCTAATGCGTACCCCATTTTGCCGGATGATCTGTTCGTTATGCATCTTACAGGGTCTATGAACTCCACAGTAGGACCTGCGGTAATAAGTATCCTTTCGTTTGCTAAATCCTTTTCGGTAAAGATGTCCTCCATCTTTTCCAGAATGTCTTGGATAGGAGGAAGCCTTCCTTTACCCTTAGTACCACATGCAAGGTCTCCTATTCCCGGCTCCATAAGCTCGTATCCGGCCTCTTTTAACTTCTGAACGTTCATCTGTACTATTTTGCTTTCCCACATTTTAGTGTTCATGGATGGCACAAATAGAACAGGTACTGTGGTCGCCATAACCATAGTGGTTAAAAAGTCATCGGCAATACCGTTGGCGATCTTTCCTATAATATTTGCCGTTGCCGGAACTATCACCATCTGGTCTGCTATATCCGAAAGTGCGATATGTCCTATCTTTGAACCCGAAAATAACTGAAACATCTCGTGGATAACGGGATGTCCAGAAAGGGTCTGAAATGTGAGAGGAGAGACAAACTGCATGGCGTTTTTTGTCATTACAACATGGACGCTAGCCCCTCTCCTTGTGAGTTCCCTCACAAGTTCGCAGGTTTTATACGCCGCGATACCGCCTGTGACCGCTATTATGATCTCCTTGTTTCTCAGATTTGTGTACACTCTCCCACCTCAGATGTTCAATCCTGATCTTCTTATGAGCCTTGTAACAATATTCGCCTTTGGAATGTCAAAAGGGGAGACTATGTCAACCTTACCAATTTCAGTTCCCTCAAGTCTAAAAACAATTTCTCCAAGCTTCTGTCCCTCTTTGATTTCTCCATGTATTCGCTCTGAGAGTTCAACAGCCATATCTGGCGTGTGGCCCCCATCCTTTCTTACCGGATACTTAAATGAAGAGGAAGCCATACCTTTGAATTTTGTGATTTTTCCATCCGGAAGAAATATATCCTTATTGATGATTTCGCGCTCCCTCACAAGCTCCTTCAAGGACCACTCTGAAAAAGTCTTATTTATAAGCTCCATCGCGAAATCGTCGCGAGCCTTGGCAGTAGGACTTCCCATGATGACAGCTATTATCCTGAAATCCCCTTTCTTGGCTGTCACAGCAATGTTATATCCGCAAATCTTAAGATATCCCGTTTTAAGTCCGTCCACCAACCCCTCCATTCGGGTAAGTAGTCTATTGTGATTTACTATTTTTAAGTTGCCATTTCTTAAGGTCTCCGTTTTTATTGATGTCCATTCTAGGATCTTGGGATACTTTAGAAGTTCCCTTGCAAGGATAGCCACGTCTTTTGCAGTTGTGAGATCCGTGTCGGTTTGGCTTAAGCGGGGAAGACCATGGACAGACTTATAGAGGGTCTTTGTTAGGCCGAGGGCTTTTGCTTTGCGATTCATTAGTTGAACAAAATCTTCTGCGGTCTGCGCCAATCTTTCAGCAATGGCGTATGCCGCGTCATTTGCAGATGCCACAAGTGTCGCCTTCATAAGTTCTTCCAGAGTAAAAAGCTCACCCTCTTTGAGATAAATCTGGCTCCCACCCATCTTTGAAGCTTCTTTTGATACTCTTATCTTTTCGTCTAGACTTATCTCATTCGCCTTTAACTTTTCCAGTACTATTAGGGAAAGCATGAGTTTCGTTAAACTCGCAGGGGCTATCCTTTCATCTTCATTTTCCGAAGCTAGCTTAACCCCAGTTCTCTCTTCGATGACTATGAAGGATCTGTAAGGTTTTATGGAATCATTCTTTGCTCGATTAGATGCCCCGTACCCAGAGTCGGTAGAAAGGATCAGAAAAAATGGGAGCGCTATAAGCGCTAGTATCCTCATGTCCGGACTTTCTCAAGAAAGGGTTTTACTAGATCTATGGGGATGGGGAATATTATCGTTGAGTTCTTCTCTGTTGAGATCTCTATGAGGGTCTGTAAGTATCTGAGCTGCAGAGCTATTGGATTTCTAGACAGTATATCAGAAGCCTCTGCAAGCCTTGTGGCTGCCTGGAATTCACCTTCTGCTCCTATGATCTTTGCTCTTCTTTCCCTTTCTGCTTCAGCCTGTCTTGCTATCGCTCTAAGCATCTCCTGGGGAAGATCTACGTTCTTTATTTCCACGTTTGAGACCTTTATACCCCAAGATTCGGTATGTTGATCGAGAATCTCCTGGAGCCTGTCATTTATCTTCTCGCGATGTGCCAAAAGCTCATCCAGTTCTGCCTGACCAAGCACACTTCTAAGAGTCGTCTGAGCAAGCTGACTTGTGGCGTACAAGTAATTTTCAACGCTAATTATTGCCTTTAGAGCATCTATGACCCTAAAGTATACAACCGCATTTACCTTTATAGATACGTTGTCCCTCGTTATTACGTCTTGGGGTGGAACGTCTAAGACTACCGTTCTTAAGCTCACCTTCACCATCCTATCTATCACAGGAATGAGGAGTACAAGACCTGGTCCTTTCGGCGCTCCTAAAACCCTTCCTAGCCTGAAGACTACACCCCTTTCGTACTCGTTGAGTATCTTTATTGCGCTTGCGAGTATAAATATCGTGAGGATGATGAAAAAGGCGTAAATCGGTATCATGGGCCTACCTCCTTCTTTTTTACCTTAAGAATCAAGCCATCAACTCTTTCCACTATGACCCTTTCCCCTTGTTCTATGGGTTCTGAGCTTTTAGCGTTCCATATCTCGCCGTGTATTAAAACTTTTCCATCATCGTGGATAAAGGTTTTGGCCAAACCTTCTTCTCCTACAAGCCCTTCTTTTCCGGTTTTCACTTTGGAAAACTGGGCCTTCACAGCATAAGAAAGTACTCCCAAAAAGAAGAGGGCTGACATTAAAGTTACCGCAAGGATCGACTTCCAGGAGATTGAAAGAACGCTAGAGGGAAGATCTACAAGCATTATAGATCCAAGTACTATCGAGATTATACCTGCTATGGCCAGCAACCCGTGACTTACAACCTTTAGCTCCAAAATGAAGAATATTATGCCGAGTATGATTAAGAAAAGTCCCGCATAACTTATAGGAAGAGCCTGAAATGAATAAAGAGCAAGTATTAAGCATATTCCCCCTATAACACCTGGAAAGATCGAACCTGGATTATAAATCTCGAAGAGAATGCCATAAAGGCCTATCATCATGAGGATGTATGCCACATTGGGATCACTGATGTAAGAAAGGAACCTGAATTTGAAAGGCATCTCTATTTCAGTTACTTTTTTGTTTTTTGTGTTGAGGGTCCTCTTTCCAGTTCGAGTCTCAACAGTTTTTCCGTGAATTTTTTGGACGAGTTCGTCTAAATCATTGGCTACAACATCGATGACGTTCTGTTTTAATGCTTCTTCAGCCGTTATGGAAGCACTCTCTCTTACAGCTCTCGATGCCCATTCCACGTTTCTCTTTCTCTTCATGGCAATACTTTTTGCGTAAGCTTCTGCATCTCTTACGACCTTCTTCATCATTTCCTTGTCAACCTTTTCCTTCCCTATTGTTACCGGGTGCGCAGCCCCAACGTTTGTACCAGGTGCCATGGCGGCTATGTGAGAAGCAAGAAGGATTATGCTACCTGCGGATGCTGCCCTGGCACCGGGCGGAGCAACGTAAACTACGATCGGGACATCCGACTCCATTATCGATTTAACTATATCCCTCATTGAAGTATCGAGCCCACCTGGTGTATCAAGAAGGACAATCAAAGCCTCCGCATTTTTCTTTTCCGCCCTTTCTATGGCTTCTTTTATAAAACCTGCAATAGGCGGATTTATCACTCCCTGAACCCTAATCTTTAGAAGTTCATCCGAGAAGGCAAAATCTATTTCAGCCGCCAAAATAAAGTAGAGAAAAAAAATGGGGATGTATGCTAATTTTAGCTTCATAAGTCTTTTTGGAATTTTTCCTTTAGCCTTTTTTCCACATTGGGAGGCACGAACTCTTTTACAGAGCCACCGAAGGAGGCAACCTCTTTTACTGTTCGGGAGCTCACAAAGAAGAAGTCTTTGCTCGTCATCATAAATATGGTATCCATTGCCGGATTTAATGTTCTATTGACTGAGGCCATCTGGAATTCATACTCAAAGTCGCTCATAGCCCTGAGTCCCCGGATGACAAAATTCGCCTTTACCCTTCTTAAATAGTCCACTAGAAGTCCATCAAAACTATCTACAACGACATTTTTTCTGTCTTTTACGACCTCCCGTATCATCTCCTCTCTCTCTTCGACAGTAAAGAGTGCCTGCTTTCCAATATTTTTCGCTACCGCGATGATTACCTTATCGAATAGACGGAGTCCTCTATCTAGGATGTCCAGATGACCGTAAGTGATAGGATCGAATGAACCAGGGTACACAGCTACCTTCTTTGCCATTTAATTCGCTCCTTTCGTCCTAAATACCGTGACGCAGCTGTCCCCGTACTTTTTTGTGACCGCTTCCTTCGAGGGTGCGATCTTTGGAACCTCTTTTTTTGAATGCTCAACGATTATGAATGAATCTTCCTTGTGCAATGGATAAAGTTCAAGTCTCATAAGGGTTTCATTTACATGGCCCATCCCGTACGGAGGGTCAAAGAAAATTATATCATACTTGGCGCCCCTTTTATAAAGAAAAGGGATCGCCTGGTAGACATCCATCCTTAAAACAGAACACTTCACCTTAAGTCCCAAAAGTTCCACATTCCGTTCTAAAACCCTTATCATTCTTTCATCCTTTTCCACAAGGGTTGCGGACTCTGCCCCCCTGCTTAGGGCTTCAAACGAAAATATCCCGGAGCCAGCAAATAGTTCGAGCACAGTATAACCGCAAATATCTCCAATCATGCTGAATATTGCCTCCCTCACTTTTGAGGATGTGTAGCGTACGGTCTTGATATTAGAGATGGTAACCGTTCTTCCCTTAAGGGATCCTCCAGTTATTCTAAGTGCCACCTTCCTGAACTACGAAAAGAGCTCCTCCTTCACCTTTTGGATTCTCCTAAGACCTTTTACCTCCTCAGCAAAAAGCGGAAGCTCCACAAAACCAAAGTAGCTAAATTTTTCCTTTAGCATTCTTATGTAATTTTCTTGCATGGCCTTTCTTGACCTGTGAAATTCGCAATCGGCTTCCTTGATGACGTTATTGATGACTACATAATCAACGGAAAGGCCATTTTCCTTAAATTCCTTTATGATCCTTTCTGTAAGAGAGATCCCTAACGCCTCGGGTATAGTTATTATGACATACCTCGTCTTCTGCTTGTCCCTGATGAAGTACACTATCTTTTCGGCCAGTTTTTCCCAGCTGGCTATAATTTCTAGAAGGGTTCTTTTGGATTCCTTAAGCCTTATGGCATCTTTTAACCTCTCAAAATAACTGTAAAGGTTCATGTAGAATTTTGTTGCCGCCTCCATGTGCCGGAGGAAAAGGTGGGGCAATTTTAAAAGTCTAAGTGTATGACCGGCAGGCGCAGTGTCCCACACGACTAAGTCATACTTTGAACCTTCAACGAGCTCTATTATGAAGTGGAGCATGTACTCCTCTTCTATCCCAGGTGCTGTTCCAACATAGTCGACAAAATCGTACTCCACGTTTGCAAAAGAAGATATGACCTCATATATTTCCTCGCCGAACCGCTCCTTCCACCTACGGAGTATTACATCTGAGGAAATTTCAAGGCCGTAAAGCTCTAAATCGGTCAAAATTCTCTTTTCTTCGTTTCCTATTTCCGTTTCGAAGATATCAGAAAGGGAAGGAGTAGGATCGCTCGATATGATAAGAACCTTTTTATTCCTTTCGGCTGCCTCGAGTGCTATGGCTGAAGCGCAGGTCGTCTTTCCTACCCCGCCTTTTCCTCCAACCATAATGAGGTTAGGCTCACCTGAAAACAAATCTTTAAGTGACATGGTCTTTATTTATGCATCATAAACCCGTGCCATGTCCAGTGAAAAATGCTGGAGTTTAGTCTAAGGGATAGGTTATTCTATCTCCCATGGTGCTTGTTGATTCTCACTGCCATCTGGAACTAGAAGAATTCGACAGGGACAGGGATGAGATACTTCTTGAGTCAAAAAGGGAAGGACTCGCTTACATCCTTATCTGCGGCACCGAAAAAAGATACTTCGATAAGGTTTTGGAGATAACGAATAAATACGACTTCGTTTTCGGAGCTTTAGGTATCCATCCTCACTCGAGCATTGAATGGAAGAATGTGTCGCCCGCTCATCTTAAAAAGCTTTTCGCACACGAAAAGATCGTAGCTTACGGAGAAATCGGTCTCGATTTTTACAAGAATTACTCTCCACCTGACATTCAGAGGGATGCGTTTGCCTCACAGTTAAAATTCGCTAAAGAGAACGGGCTTCCAATTATAGTACACTCGAGGAGTGCAGAGACTGAGACGATAGAATTTTTAGACCTCTACTACGGAGAAGGCCAAAAGGGGGTCATACACTGCTTCTCGTACGACAAAGATGCGGCAAAAAAATTCCTTGACAGGGGATTTTTTATTTCCATTCCCGGAACGGTGACTTACAAAAATAGTACTAAGATAGTCGAAGTTGTAAAATACTTACCCATAGACTCACTACTTGTCGAAACCGATGCTCCTTTTCTTGCCCCGTATCCAAAAGTGGGGGAGAGAAACTTGCCCTATTACGTAAAGTACACCTTCCAGAGGATTGCTGAAATCAAGGGAATTGGTGTGGATCTTTTGGGAGAATCGGTCGTAAACAACTTTAAAAGACTCTTTCTTGGAGGAATTAATGAAGCCAGCAGTAATAGTCGTGGACATGATAGTGGCAAATCTTACCGATAAAAACGAGGAAGCAATTAAAATTGTCGAACCATTGAAAAGCTTTTTGAAGATCATGAGGGAGGGAAACTTCCCGGTCGTTTTTGCCTGTGACAGCTTTCTCGAAGAAGATTTCATCTTCAAAGGTAAACTAAAAAAGCATGCTATACGGGGAACTGAAGAGGTAAAACCTTTTCCCGGTCTTGGAATCGAAAAGACGGACATAATTTTAGAAAAACGGAGGTTTAGTGCTTTTTTTAAGACCGACTTAGATCAAACACTAAGGACACTTGGTGTAGATACCGTTCTGGTCTGCGGGATTAACACTCACTTTTGCGTTCTTGCGACAGCTTTTGACGCGGTATGCCTGGACTTCTTCACGATAATTTTAGAGGATCTATCTGCAGCCTATAAGAAAGAGATACATAGGACGGTTATTGAGCTTTACAGATTTACCGCCATGTATCCGCTTCTTAGAGTAATGAAATCTGACGAATTTTTAAAAGAACTAAAAGATTCGTGAAAAAAAGACGAAGATTAATAGGGTTAGCAATACTTCTCGGTATTGGGATTTTGGCTTTCTGTATTTCAATCTGGTTTTTAAAAAAAGAGAGCCTTACACCAATCTCAAAGGAATACGTTCAGGAAGTAGAGCTTTACCTTCCGGTAGATTATAATTCGCTACATGTCAAGCGAATAGTTTTAAAAAGTCCAAAGGAGACAGACAAGCTTGCCCTTCTACTAATAGAGAAATTGAAGGAGGAAAAAGTTGTTCCTTCGGGAACTGAAATTCTTCACTTTGCGCTCGATGATGATGGGGTAATTTATCTTGATCTTTCGCCGCACCTGCTTGAAGGAGTTGATGAAAGCTCCGAACTTGTCGTGGTATACAGTATTGTAAATACTTTCATAGCCAATATTAAGAACGCGAGAAAAGTGCAACTTCTTGTAGATGGAGAACCGTTGTATACTATAAGTGGTCTAATTTACACACTATGGCCACTCGAATACACAAGGGAGGTCACGGGGGATTGAATGATAAACCCAAAATTTTTGAGGGAAAAGAGAGAAGTTCTTATTGAGGCGCTAAGAAAAAGGGGAACCGATATTGCCATAGAAAGGCTCTTTGAACTTGACGAAAAAAGAAGGGTATTGATTCGTGAGGTGGAATCTAAAAAGAACGAAAAAAACAGACTTTCAGATGAGATTGCTAGAATGAAGAGGCAAAATCTGGATACAAGCGAGAAGATCGAGTTCATGAGGGCTCTTGGGAAAGAGATAGAGGAAAAAGAGAAAGAACTGAGAGAAGTTGAGAAAGAGTGGGAGAATCTCCTTCTTTGCGTGCCTAACATTCCTCATGAGTCTGTACCGGAAGGAAAGGACGAAAACGACAATAAGATCGTAAAGATCTGGGGAGAAAAACCTAACTTCAACTTTAATCCTTTGCCCCATTGGGAGCTCGGAGAAAGACTCGACATCCTCGACTTTAAAAGGGCATCAAAAATTGCCGGCTCAAGATTCACCCTCTATAAGGCACAGGGAGCCCTCCTTGAAAGGGCACTCATAAACTTTATGCTCGATTTACACACAAAAGAACACAATTACATTGAAGTTCTACCGCCGTTTATAGTTAACCGACAAACGATGCAGGGTACAGGTCAGCTCCCAAAATTCGAAGATGACCTTTTCAAACTGGAAGGTCTCGACTATTTTCTCATCCCCACAGCCGAGGTTCCAGTAACTAACATTTTCAGTGATGAAATCTTAAGAGAGGAAGACTTGCCGATAAAACTCTGCTCCTACACTCCTTGCTTCAGAAAGGAAGCGGGAGCTCACGGTCGCGATACAAGGGGTCTTACAAGACAACACCAGTTCAACAAGGTGGAACTTGTAAAATTTGTAAAACCTGAAGAGTCGTATGAAGAACTAGAAAGCCTGCTTCTAGATGCCGAAGATGTGTTAAAAAGACTTAACATACATTATAGGGTTTCCCTCCTTTGTACAGGCGATCTTGGTTTCTCATCCGCAAAAACATACGACATTGAGGTCTGGCTGCCAGGCCAAAATATATATAGAGAGGTGTCGTCCTGCAGCAACTTCGAAGATTTTCAATCAAGGAGGGCAAAGATAAGGTACAGAAAGAAGAATGGAAAGATCGAGCTTGTTCATACGCTTAATGGTTCGGGTCTTGCCGTAGGAAGAACCGTAATGGCGATCATGGAAAATTATCAGACAGAGGATGGAAAGATTATAATCCCTGAGGTTTTAAGACCCTACATGCACGGACTAACCTATATAGGATAGAGTCACAAGACTCTCCTTCGCCACACGTACACAAGAGGGCTCGCAACAAAAACCGAAGAATATGTCCCGATTACCACCCCCAGAAAGAGCGCCAATGAGAAATCGAAAAGCACTGGTCCTCCCAGAAGAAGGATCGCACTTATCGCAAGAAGGGTCGTCAAAGAAGTGATAATAGTTCTAGACAAAACCTCGTTTATGCTCCTATTGATTATCTCTTCAAATGTGAATTTTGTTATAAGTTTTGACATGTTCTCGCGTATTCTGTCGAAGACGACAATCGTGTCTGTCAAAGAATAACCAGCGATTGTAAGAAGTGCCGTGATCAATAGGATGTTTATCTCTTTTCCGAGCACGTAGAATATCCCGAGGACTGCAAGTACATCGTGAAAAGTGGCTATAGTTGCCGCAACACCGAAAACAAATGTAAATCTCCAAGCGATATAGATCACAATTGAAATAACTGCTATGACTATTGCAATTATCGCGTTCCTCTTTAGCTCCCTTCCAACGGAAGGACCAACTGTTGTAACTCCTAAAATCTGGAAGTCCTTTTCGCCAAAGTAAGATTTAAGGACCGAGCTTACCCTTTCTGCCTCCACATTGGGATCTGCTTTTTCGTACTTCGTCTTTATAAAAAAGTCCGTTGTACCTCTTATCTCTTGGATTTGAGCTCTGTCTATGCCTCCTTCCCTTAAAACTTCCCTTAGTTCCCCAACAGGAATCTGTCTACTGAAACGTAGGTGAATATGGAGTCCGCCAGTGAAATCAACACTCATGTTGGCCTTTCCGAGGGATACCATTAGAAGTGCAAAAAGGCCCAAAGCGACAAGAGAAGAGGAAAGAAGAAAAGCCTTCTTTCTCTGAGATAGAAAATCGAAATTCGTCTTTTTTATGATTTCAAAAAATTCCATCAAATGCTGAGACTCCGTGGTTTGTATTTCATAATGATCCAGTCAAATATGGCTTTGGATCCAAAAACAGCCGTAAAAAGATTGATTATGATACCTATGCTCAATGTTACTGCAAATCCCCTTATGGGGCCTGTTCCAAAGATAAAGAGGATGAATGTGGTAATGAGTGTTGTCACGTGGGAGTCGAAGATGGTGACCCAAGCTTTCTCATATCCACTCTCTATTGCTGCCCTCGGTGTCTTTCCGAGTCTAAGTTCCTCCCTTATTCTCTCGAAAATGAGTACGTTCGTATCGACACCCATGCCGATTGTGAGAATTATCCCCGCGATACCCGGCAAAGTGAGAGTCGCTTTTAAGGCAGTAAAAGCACCAAAAAGATAGATCATGTTAAGAAGAAGTGCGATATTAGCTATCACCCCGGATCCGCGGTAATAAAAGACCATAAAGCCTACCACAAGCAATGCTCCGAGTATAGATGCCCGAACACCCCTTCTTATTGAATCTTGGCCCAAGGTCGGACCTATAGTTATATTCTGAACCACTTTGACCGGTGCCGGAAGAGCTCCAGCCCTCAAAACTATTGCAAGATCCTTTGCCTCATCCATGGTGAAGGCACCGGTTATTGACGCTTTGCCTCCTGAAATTCTCTCCTTTATCACCGGTGCCGAGTACACGACGTTGTCGAGTATTATCGCCAGCCGTCTACCCACGTTTTCGGCGGTAATTCTCTCGAATATACGCGCTCCCTCTGAGTTAAACTCTAAAGCAACGTAAGGTTCACTTCCAAGCTCCCCTCCTATCTTTACAGAAGCATCGGTCAAAAACTCGCCGGTGAGAACCGTCTGTTTCTTAAGAAGAATTGGTACTTTTGTTTCGACTCCAGTTTCTCTACTCTTAACCCTCATCGGTAAGACCTCACTTCCCTCTGGAGGCGGCCCACCGGTATACGTTTTCATATTCTCTTCATCCACAAGCTTAAACTCCAGCATAGCCGTCTTTCCTATTACATCGAGAGCTCTCTGCGGATCCTTTACCCCGGGAAGCTGGATAAGTATTCGATCCTCCCCTTCTTTTGTAATCACCGGTTCTACAACTCCAAATTGATCTATTCTGTTCCTGATAATTTCGAGCGCCTGAAGTGTCGCATTCTCTTTAATGTCCAAGAAATGGTTTTCAGGAAGTACGAATGTGACTTCAATCTCATCAATCTTTTCTTTTTGATTTACAAACTTCAAATCGGGAAATTCGTTCATAACTAAGGTAAAAAGCCTGTCTTTGTGTTCAGGCCTCAAAGATACGGTGATCTCTGTCTCTTTTCTTCCGAGGGAAAGGAACCTCACCCCATGCCTTATCATCGAGTCTTTTAACGTCTCGACCTTTCTGTCCATAACCGAATTCAAAAGTTTTTCAGTATCCATTTCGAGAAGGAGATGTATACCGCCTTTCAAATCGAGACCGAGATTTATCTTATCCGTAGGAAGGTACTTCTTAAGACTACCTTTTATCTCCACGAAATTGGGAAGACAGTATACACACGAGATCAAAAGAAACACGGCGACAAGAGTAAAACGGAACTTCAAGGATCTAAGCAATCCAAGCCCTCTGCCAAAGATATAGGACGGCGTAAAAACCTATCCAGATTATACCTGCGGATAGTAATTGTCAAGAGAAAAGCAAAAACTACTTCTTCTTTAAAGCCTCCAGTACAACTTTGGGTGACAAAGGTAATCTTCTTATTCTTACTCCAGTCGCATTAAAGAACGCATTCGCAATTGCCGGCGCAACGGGTGTTACACCTGGCTCTCCTATTCCTCCGATCTTCTCCTTACTATCTAGTATCTTAACTTTTATCTCAGGTACCTCGCTCATCCTTATTATCCTGTAGTCGTCAAAATTCGAACTTTTTACTCCTCCTTTCTCAAACACTATCTCTTCTTTAAGAGCCGTGCTGACACCTAGAACGATGGCCCCTTCAATCTGAGAGACAGCGTTTTGAGGGTTCACGCAAGGACCGCAGTCCACGGCACAACAAACTTTCTCAACCCTTATCGAACCGGTTTTCTCGTCCACCGAAATCTCCGCAACCTGCGCAACGTAAGTACCAAAGCAGGAATGCTGTGCGATACCTATGCCCTTGCCCTTTGGTAATTTTCTTCCCCAGCCTGCCATTTCTTTTACTGCCTCAAGTACAGCCCTTGCTCTAGGGTTGTTCCTGAGAAGATGCATACGAAACTCAATAGGATCCTTTTTCACAAAATGGGCAAGTTCATCTATGAAACACTCAACTACAAAAGCATTTGGCGCATTTTGCACCGATCTCCAGGGAGCAGCTGGTATTGGAAGCTCAGAAAGATACTGTTCCACGTAAAAATTTGGAAACTCGTAAACGGTAGAACTAAAAACCGGAGGTGGTGGTGAATCCACAATCCCCCAGAGACAGAAATAGTCAACACCATTCTTTATAGCGGCAGGGTTGTAAAATCTGAGAATGGAGGTACAGACAACTTTATGGTGCCACCCTATAACATTTCCTGCTCCGTCAAGGGCGGCTTTAATCCTTTGACAGGTTGCGGCCCTGAACCAGTCACGCTTTATGTCGTCTTCTCTCGTCCAGACAAGCTTAATGGGCCTGTCAACCTGTTTTGCTATTTCGCATGCCTCAATAACATAATCTGTCATGGCCTTTCTGCCTAAACCGCAACCCAAAAAAGTGGTGTTTACATGGATCTTTTCGGGTGGAATCCCCAAAACCCTGGATGCTGCCATTCTGGTTCCAGTTTGAGATTGGGTCGGAGCCCATATTTCACATTTATCTTTTTGAAAGTGTACGGTGATGTTTATGGGTTCCATAAGGGCGTGGGAGATGTGGGGCACGTAATAGATAGCCTCATAAACGGATTTTGCTTCAGAAAGTGCCCTCTGTATATCACCCTCGTTTTTGGCCACAACGCCTGGTTTGTCAAGACATTCCATAAAGTACTTCTCCACATATGGACTGTCCATATGAGGATGAGAACCTTCGTCCCACTTTACATTTAAAGCTTCCACACCTTTATATGCCGAGTAAAAATCATCAGCCAGAACCGCAATCCCCTGGGGAATCTTTAAAACCTTCTTCACACCCTTAATGGCCATCGCGGCTTTCTCATCGTATAATAGTGGTTTGGCATTGTATGCGGGTGGATGGGCGACTACCGCGTATAGCATATTAGGCACTTCCACGTCCAGACCAAAAATTGCCTTACCTTCCACTTTATCTGGAATGTCGACCCTTCTTATGGACTTCCCCATGTATCTAAATTCCTTTTCGTCTTTGAGGGGCGGATTTTCCGGTACCGGAAGCTTTGAAGCATAAGGAACCAGCTTTCCGTACGTTATCTTTTTTCCTGACTTTTTGTGGATGACAGTACTCAGCTTTGCAAAACATTCTTCCTCGGGAACTTTCCAGAGATCTGAAGCTGCTTTAACCAACATGACTCTACCTGCCGCACCTGCCTTTCTTAGTACGTCATAAAATCCTCTGATGCTTGCACTTGCAACGGTGATCTGGGCGCGAAGAATCGGGTTTCTGAACGCGTCGTCAGACCCTTTTTGTTTTATCGTAACAAGTTTCCAGTCTGCCTCAAGTTCATCAGCTATAATCATTGGTTGGGAAGTCATAGAGCCTTGACCCATCTCAGAATTACCAAAGTATATCGTAACCCTGTTATCGGGAGTTATCTCGTACCACACGGTGGGCTGAAACTTTTCTATGTCCTTTTTTTCTGATGCGTTTATTATCTTTGGACCGAAGGGTGTAAGAGTTATTGCTATAACAAATCCTGTCGTTTTTAGAAACGTTCTTCTTGTCATAATCAAATCCTTCATTTTCCTCCCCCCTTCCTTAAAAGTTCAATCGCTTTTTTGACGGCTCTTTTCATACGGGGATATGTTCCGCAACGGCATATTATGTCATCCATCTCTTTTATGATCTTTTCTGGATCCGGATTTGGCGTTTTAGAGATAAGGTATGCTACCTGCATTATCGTTCCGGGCTGGCAGAAACCGCATTGAGGAACCTGTTCGATAATCCAGGCCCTCTTTACCGGATGGTTTTTGGGAAGACCCTCTATTGTCACTATCCTCTTTCCTTGAACATCCCCGACGGCCACTACACACGAACGTTTTGCAACACCATCGATATGGACGGTACAGGCTCCGCATTCCCCTATCCCACATGCATACTTCGTCCCGGTGAGTTTTAAGTGGTCCCTAAGAACCCAGATAAGGGGCGTGTCAGGAGGAACATCGATTTTATATACTTTGCCGTTGACGTTTAGGGAAATCATACAAACCCCCTTTCGTGAGATTCATTTTCGATTTTTGTTCATCTTAAGCGCGTTTGTCAAGAGAAAATTGGCTTGTAAAAAAAGGGCTTTCAAAACTCCTGGAAGCCTCAAAAACCAAATGTTGAGAAGGCATCCCTCCGTCGTTTTTGCTTGACATAGGAAAAAGAAATTGTTTAATATACAGAGTTTTTTTAAGACGCCCCTAATCCCTCGGCAAAAGGGATTATTTTTTGGAGGTTTTTGATGCCTACGATTAACCAATTGGTTAGGCACGAGAGGAAAAGTGTCAAAAGAAAAAGTGCGGCTCCCGCCCTTACCGGTTGTCCTCAGAAAAGAGGGGTTTGTATAAGGGTTTACACCACTACTCCGAAAAAACCGAATTCGGCTTTGAGAAAAGTTGCTCGTGTCAGGCTGACAAACGGGATAGAAGTCACGGCTTACATCCCTGGGATAGGTCACAATTTGCAGGAGCACTCGGTTGTGCTTATAAGGGGTGGTAGGGTTAAAGATCTTCCTGGCGTGAGGTACCATGTGATAAGGGGAGCGCTGGATGCGGCAGGTGTGGCAAATAGGAAGAAGAGTAGGTCTAAGTACGGTACGAAAAGACCCAAGCAGTAAAGGGGGGAAAGTATGCCTAGAAGGGGTCATGTAAAAAGGAGAGAAGTACCGCCTGATGCAAAGTACGGGGATCCGCTTGTCCAAAAACTCATAAACTGTGTTATGTGGGATGGAAAGAAAACCATCGCAACACGGATCGTCTATGAGGCTTTTGACATAATACAGAAGAAAATGAAGGAGAACCCCTTAAAGATATTTCACAAAGCCGTTGAAAATGTGAAACCAGAGCTGGAAGTTAAACCGAGGAGAGTTGGAGGAGCAACGTACCAGGTACCGGTTGAGGTGAGACCTGAAAGACAGATTTCTCTGAGTATTCGTTGGCTCATCAAATATGCCAGGGAAAGGTCGGAAAGGACCATGAAAGAAAAGTTGGCCGCGGAGATAATGGATGCCTATAACAACAAAGGTGGTGCCATAAAGAAGAAGGAAGATACTCATAAGATGGCCGAAGCTAACAAGGCTTTTGCACACTACAGGTGGTGAAATTATTTAACGGAGGTCTTATATGTCCAAGAAAAAATTCGAACGGACCAAACCCCACGTGAACATAGGTACCATAGGCCACATAGACCACGGAAAGACCACCCTTACATCCGCAATAACAAGGGTATTGGAAAAAAAGGGTCTTGCCACATGGGTACCCTTTGATCAGATAGATAAAGCACCTGAGGAAAAGGAAAGAGGAATAACTATCGCAGTTGCCCATGTTGAGTACGAAACTCCAAAGAGACACTATGCTCATGTAGACTGCCCTGGCCATGCAGACTACATAAAGAACATG